>JAUXBV010000303.1 GCA_030619215.1 Fibrobacterota bacterium
GTATGTGGCTTTGGGCAATGAGACATGTTTTAACACATACTGTGAAAGAACTATTAAAACACAGATGGCGTATCCTACATGCCTATTCCGGATATGAATGGATAACAAGTGATGACCCCGTGGTTTGCCTAAACTATTATGTACCAAATAAATATGATTTTAAACGTGGTTGGGGTAATGTAGGTACCGAGATAATTATGCCTATTTCACCACGCCACTTGATTTATACAAAGGTAGGCGAAAAAAAAATGATTGATTCTGAAATAAATCCTAATTTATGTGAAAAATTTCAACAGATTTTTGCAGAACACGCACACCGATGGATTTTTTCAAAAAAACCAATAGAAGGAATCTCGGATATAAAGCCGAGAGTAATTGACAAAAATATTTTCAAATCAGAAAAAAAAGAGTGGGAACTCTGGCACAAAATTCAGAGTGAAGAAGAAATTAATTTCAATCTTGACTAAAGTAGTAAATAGAATAAAAAGCGGCGGCGGGGAAAAACTATAAACTGGTTTACAGCCTGAAACAGCTCCAGCCAGAAATTTTGGCAGTGTTTGTAGAATTGACTTATTATAGGCCAAAACTACTGGCTTGGAGCAAACGTTGCACTCCCCTCCCCTATAAATCCATTTTCAATTTACATCGTTAAAATCTCTACATTCTACATTCCATAATCGACATTCGATATTTCATTTGCTTTCCATCGCATTATTAAATATTATTTAGATAGGCAGAGCAGGTTAAACATAGCTCGTACAATTTTCATGTGAGTTAAACAAATGCATATTCGCAATTTTTCCTTCCTGTTTATAGTAATGGCTTATTGTTTTATCGCAAAAGCTAGCATCTACTATATCTCAACAGGTGGTGATGATGGTAATACCGGCACAAATCCTGACGCTCCCTGGCAAAACTGCCCCGGTATGCAGGGATGGAGCGGGAGCGGGTCGTTATCAGCCGGGGATACTGTGTATTTCAACCGTGGAGATACGTGGGAGGTATCGGGCGGAGCTGCGGTATTGCAGGTTACGGGTGGCGTTTTCTATGATGGAGCCACATGGGGCACGGGCACGCGAGCGGTTTTCCGCACAAGCGCAGACCTCAGTCGTTCGGTAATTGCAATTTTGAAAGACCATGCGACAGTGCCCACTGTTGTACGTGGGTTTGAAGCGGATGCGGGAGGGACAATTACGAGCGGAATAGGTATCAATCACCCGCAGATGGAAAACCCGTTACCCGGCGCTACAAAGCGGATCGAAGACTGCATTATACATGATATCATGTCATACTCTGCCCAAAATACTTACAAATACGGGATAGTTATAAGCAACTGGAACGGTGAGTATCATGTAAAGAATGTCGAAATCATTAATTGCAAAGTTTACAATATCTCAAGGGGCGGGATCAATTTGTATCCGGGTAATGACATTCCTGGAAACCGTGTTGAAAACGTGCTGGTTCGAGGTAATGAGGTCTGGAATATAGGTATGGATCCTGATTATGCAGGCAGTTGTCTTGCGATAAAGAACCATGTTATCAACGCGGTGGTCGAATATAACTATGTCCATGATCCTATCAGGGGAATAGGAATCGGGGTGAGCACACATCCTGAGGAGGGATTCATCGGGCCGGAAAACGCGATAATCAGGCATAATATCATAGCAAACAGCAAACATGCAGGCATGTACATCACAAGCTGGGGTCCGTTAAGCCTTGCTATTTACGGAAATATAATCATGAACAGCACCTATCACGCCATTAATCTGACGAACCAGTTGATCGACAGCCTTTCCATCAGGATCTACAATAACACCATGGTAAACAATTATCCGGGAAGCCAGTGGGCGGAGCAGATTCGCATTTCGTGTAAAGATGCAACTATATCTGCTTTGGAAGTTTGCAACAACCTGATTTACACAACAGATTCAACACGGGCAATGCTCGATGATCACGGCCTGCTTAACGCGCATTTCAACAACCTCTATTACAAGTCGCTGGGAGGAACGCTTGTCATTATCAACGGAACCACCTATACCGCTTCGAATATTGCCACCTGGGAGCCAACCTGCCTGACCGGTGACCCGTTATTTTACATCACTTCCGACCTGCCTACAGGATTTACCGGTACTTATGGAGTTGATATGAGGCCCAATACCGACGGCCTGACCCTTACGGAAAGCTCCCCAGCAAAAGACAAAGGTGCTTCACTGGGTGATAGTTATAAAAGCAGCATCAACACCACTCCCCGCCCCTACGGTGATGCTTGGGATATCGGCGCGTATGAATATAACGGAGTGATAGCGATTCATCCAAATCAAGATATGCCTTCAATAAATAAGAGCATTTTTTATATTGTAAGCACAAACGCAGGTGCGCTTTTTACTTACACCGGCAATTTCAAAGATCATATAACAATCAGCATTTATGATGTATCAGGCAGGTTAATCAAGCAGTTACCGTTGAATGCATTTTCAGAAACACGGTCGGTAAAATGGGACGGTTGTGATACGAAAGGAAAGAGATGTGGTGCCGGCTGTTATGTTGCGCTTCTTAGTAATTTCAGGCACACACTAGCGCGGCTATTTGTATTTTCCCGATAGCAGAACGGAATGATTGTATTTACACTTCACCTCTATCCTACATGCAGTATAAAATCTATTCAATTTTCCCATTATAAAAAAAATGGCAAAAAACATTGTTTTACCGTATATTATACACTCTGGTGTTGGGGTCAGAATTTATTTATACCATTTAATGTGTTTCATAAATAGCATTACACTTTAAGTCAAAACGACAATCTTATGCGCTACACCCCAACTTTTAAGCTATCGGCTTATCCTGATAAAAACATACACGGATTCTCGATATTAATACCTGCCATAATTTTTACTACTGACAAAAGTGTATATCCCTTATACATATTTTTATGAAACGATTCAACGGATATATTACAGCATCTATGGTTTGAGGGGTAATATTTTTATAATCAAATGTTTGAAAATTAGAAAGAAAGGAGGGGCTGAACAAAAATATTTTTTAAAGTTTTCTGTTCTATTTTTTGAGGATTATTTTTTTTAACACGGTCTTATAATTTTATAACTTGAAAGGAACAATGTATGAATTTTTTTGAGAAACTGAAACTAATCACATTAATTTGCATTACAGTTTTTATTGGATTTTCTTTTGCTGCACCGTTAGACTACTTAGAAGCAGCGTATAATTTTGAAGATAACGGTACGGATGTAAGCGACAACGGCCATAATGCTACGTTCGCAGGTGTATCGTTTGTCGAAGGATTAGTCGGCAAAGCTCTGGACTACGACATAAACGAAGGCTCTGCATGGACGAGTGGATACTATTTTACCGCACCTGATGCAGATGCACTTGACCTTAACCATATGACACTTGAGGCATGGGTTTTTCCCACTAGCTCCAGTTACCCGATGAATGTACTCAACAAGTGGGGCCCTCCAAATGACAGGAGTTATAACTTAAACATTAATAAGGGTAGGCCTTCATTTTTTATCTCCTCTAATGGAAACCATCCACCTGAATTGTTGGGAAATCCCCTGCCCCTTAATCAATGGAGTCATTTAGTGGCAACCTATGATGGCAGTAAGATGCGCATTTATGTAAACGGTGTGTTAGACGTGGAAAAGGTTGAGACCTGCGTTCCTTATGCTGGTAGCGGCCCCCTGCGTGTAGGCATCGACGGATGGGGTAATATGCCGATGGGTGGCTTTATTGACAATGCACGTGTTTATAATGAAGCACTAGCTACTGAAGATATTGCTGAACTCTATGCCACGAAAAGTAATTTTCCCCCTGTTGCTGACGCAGGCCCGGACCAGGCTGTCACCTATATCGGTACCACTATTCAACTGGATGGTACACAAAGCTATGATCCTCTCAGCAATCCACTTACCTTTCAGTGGACAATTAGTGAAAATCCGGAAAACAGTACCGCTACTTTAATTGATGAAACCTCACCTACGCCGACTTTTATACCTGATAAATATGGTCCCTATACGATTGAATTGATTGTAAGCAACCCCTGGACCTCAAGCGCTTCTGATGAAGTTATAGTCAGCTTTGACAATATTAAGCCGGTTGCCCTTATTGAGGGTAGCAATGTATCATGCAATGTAAATGAGGCGGTCATATTGAATGGTACAGGGAGCTCGGACGAAAATAATGATATGCTGAGCTATAGCTGGCAAATTACAGCAAAACCGGAAGGCAGTTCCGCAGAAATAGTGGATGCGACTTTTGTTGAAGCGTCTGTTATTCCCGATGTTTCAGGTGAATATAAGATAAGCCTTACTGTTAATGACGGTACAATTGACAGCGATCCTGATTATATCACCATTGCAGTGATATCTGTCCAGGATATTATCACCCAGACACTTCAGGAAGCATCTGAAGCAATCGTCAGCCTCTCCAAGAATGCTTTCAAAAACAAAAATATGAAAAATACCCTTACTAAAAAGATCAATGAAGTTCTTTTAAAAATTGATGAGGGAGATATTGAAGGCGCATACAATAAGCTGCAGAATGACATTCTGAAAAAGACAGACGGTTGTGCTGAAGGCGAATCAGTTGATAAAAATGACTGGATAGTTGATTGTGAGGCACAGGCTTTTGTTTATCCTGTTCTTATTGATGCTTTGGACCTGCTTTTTGGATTGTTGGAATAAAGAGAAATTCTATATATGTGTGCTAAAGGGAGACTAGTTCTCCCTTTTTTAATCATATACCAATTATTTTTTTTGTTACTACTCAGATATAGTTTTTAATAATGTTATTGCTAACGCGAAGTCTTTTAATCCTTTAGGGTTTTAACACTAAAGGATTAAAAGGCTTTGCACTCCTCGTAATGACAAAGGAAACATATAAAAAAAGGGGGAAAAGCATTTCCCCCTTAAAAATATTATTTAATTGTTATTATAATATTAATGACTCGCCGAAACTCCTATATATATCTTTTTCGTCTGCTTCGGGCCGCCATTTTGATAGCCCAGGGATTCGGTAACCTCTTCGATTTCGACCACTGCAAGGTAGCTGCCGCCTCCTACATTCCTGCTATTCTCATTTTTACCGTTCCAGATCCATAGCAAAAACTTTTTCTCCTCCCACCATAACATCCTATTCCTCCGGACAATCTGGTTGCCAACAGCATCAAATACCATGATGTCGCCTTTAAGTTTGAAATCTTTCAACAATGATAA
>JAUXBV010000573.1 GCA_030619215.1 Fibrobacterota bacterium
TAATGATTATCCATCAACACCCAGGCATAACATCTGTATCCGCTCCGGCTTATACCATCTGATAGTAAAGATAAAAAAAACTTGCGATCCTCGTCATCGCAAAAAATATTTCGTCCGTCTATCCCCCGAGCCATGATATGGTGTACTGCACCTGGTACAGTCAATCGCGCTTTTCTTGCCATGGATATAATATACTTTCAGCATGGTTGTTAAAGCAATAAGGAAGCTCCGTCCCCAAGTACGTCCCCAAGTATTCGTCCCCAAGTATTTCCGGTAAAACTGCCAGATTCTCTTATGCCTTACCTGTTCAAGGCCTGGTCAATATCTCGATATATAATTCCAAAGGAGCAATAATTAAAACACTAATAATTAAAACACTAATGAATAAATATCAAAGCGCCGGAGACCATTCGGCTGTGTTCAATTTAAATTACCTGAGCAATGGAATCTACTATTGTACAATGACTACCAGTATCAATAAAATTGTCGAGAAATTTGTTGTGTCAAAATAATGATTATAAAGTATATCTTATTTTTTGTATATTAACCCTACGCATTGCATAGGGTTTTTTCTTTCTTATCAAAATAATTCCAAGTCATATCCCTTTTCATCAATCCCTGCTTATATTCCCGTTTGTATGTTTTTATTGATTCTTGCAGCTTGAAGTATTATTTTAATTTCAGATAAACGAATAGTAGGTTATTTATAACCACTATAAGTTATCCCTTTAGGGAAAAGAAAATTCCTATCAGCAAATGTTATTTTGATAATTGGATAAGCTATTATTTTTTTTAATGAGATATTCCTTAATCATACTATTTTAAGGAAACACTATGAGAAAAAGATTAAATGTTCAGGTAATTTATTTATTAATTCTTATTAATTCGGTATGTATCATTCTATTCTGTTCTGAGCCGAGTAATCCATTTACAAATCCGGCAAATGTAACCATTGACTTAATTCTTCCGGACACCACAAACAAGGTGGTTTATACTATAGATACCAATGTGATTAAAATAGTAGTCACTCTGGCATCCCTTGTCGATTCGGTTAAGTTGACAGTAGGCAGCTATTATGAATCTCTATTTACTGAAATTACCGATACCATGGAAGTTAAACATGTGTTTAATGACACGGGCGATATCTCAATTGGCGCTATTGCTTATTGTGAAAGGGGAATTACTAAAGATTGCCAGAAATCATTACGTGTGTACAAAAATCCTTTAGTACCTCCCGCTGGTATTAATACCCAGGCACTTTCAGACACTACCATTAAATTGTTCTGGGAGAGTGTTTCAGTTGCGGTTACGTACAATGTTTATCGCAGTTTATCGGATACAGGAACATTTTCACCGGTACAGAGTGTCTTGGATACTTTCTACACAGACTCTGCTTTGAGTCCGGCTACAACCTATTATTATAAAGCATCTTCGATCGATTCTTTAAATAGGGAATCGGTTTTATCGTCTGCATATTCAGCAACAACCATGGATGTATCATTGTCGAAGTGGGATTCGATGGTATGGGATCGTGATAAATGGGAATAGGATTATTATTAATAAAAATGTAAGGAGAGAATAATGATTAGAACTTTTTTATTATTACTATCATTTGCACTAGTGGTGAACGGTCAGATACCCCATACGTTTGACTCAGGCTCAGTAGCTAAAGCAAGCGAAGTGAATGAGAATTTTACGTATTTAGTGGGAAGGATTGACAGTTTAAAAAATGAAAATACAAATTTAAAGGCGCAGATAGACACCCTTAAAAGTGTTGCCCTGTTGCCGATAGGCACTGTTCTTGCGACAATGGTACAGATGGACACATTGAACGGGATTTGGGTTTTGGCAGATGGAAGGGCTTCAACAATGGAGTACTTTCAGGCTACGGGCGAGGATAAAGTGCCGGACATGAGGGGGATGTTTTTACGAGGGATAAATGCAGGGCTCGCCGGAGCGCTGGCAGATCCCGACGGAGAACGCGTAGCCGGGAACATCCAAGCAGATACGTTCGCCGTACATACGCACACTTCAAAAAGTACCTCCCCAACGGCAGTAAACGATATCAGAGGGACCTACTTTACAAGCGGTGTAACCAATTGGGGAAGCGTTTTCGAAGCAACGACGGCAAGCGGTGGTGCAGAAACCAGGCCGAATAATGCTGCGGTATACTGGTATGTGAAAGCAAAGTAAGTATGGATTTTCTTATAAATAGGGGCTCTTAAAATGAAAAAAATATTTCTGTTGGTATTATGTAGTGTCGTTGTTGTTTTTGCACAGATACCACACACATTTGACTCAGGCGCGGTTGCAAAAGCCAGTGAAGTAAATGAGAATTTCCAATTTCTGATGAGCAAAGTCGACAGTTTACAAACACGCATAACTTCCCTGGAAACTGCAGAACTGCCAATTGGAACGGTTATCGGCACCATGACACCTATGGACACGGTAAATGAGATATGGGTTCTGGCTGACGGGCGAACTGCAACAACCGAATACTTCCAGGCTACCGGCAATTCAAACATACCGGACCTGCGGGGTATGTTTTTACGTGGCTTAAATGAGGGAAGAGTTGATGGTAAAGAAGACCCTGAAGGAACAGGAAGGACAGCCGGGAGTTTTCAGGCGGACACACTTAAAAGTCATTCGCACCTTGAGAACCTGGCTTCTGGAAA
>JAUXBV010000139.1 GCA_030619215.1 Fibrobacterota bacterium
AACCAGATTAGGCTTCTCTGCTCAGGGCAGGCTCACACTCCTACTGGTGCCATAGCTTTGGTGAAGGCGGGCAGATGAAGCGTGCTAATGGAAATTATTTAATTACCGGTGTAATTGCAATAGTAGAATTTCTTTCTAAAATAAAGAGGAGGTACATGTATGTATCGCTTTAACATTTTTATACTGTTGTCAATGGTGGCAGCCACCATTAACACTCCATTTGCTGATCCGCCGGAACCACCAACCGGTAAACACTGGGAGCCGGTGGCCTCATTAACTGATGAATTCAATGGAACAACTATTGACGCCAATAAGTGGTACGACTACCATCCCTACTGGTCGGGGAGAGTGCCAAGCCAGTTTAAAAAGGGAAATGCATTTATTCAGGACGGGAAACTTCTGTTACGCAATACCAGCCGTATAGATAATATGAATCAGGTTTCCGACCCATATAATGATGTATGGGTTGATGCTGCGGCTGTCGTATCAAAACAAAAAAATTCGCAGGTGGGCTGGTATTACGAAACCAGCATGAAGGCATCCGACTGTGCCATGAGCTCGTCATTCTGGTTCCGAGTAGGTAAGTTTTCCGAAATTGATGTAATCGAACATATTGGGCGTGCCACCAAACCGGGTGTTGACAAATCATATGAATATAGCTGTAACACCCATGTATACGGCAACCAAAGCGGCCCTTCTGTTGGGAAAACATACACAATGAGTACCCGGGGACGTGATGAGTTCCATATTTACGGACTCTGGTGGAAAAGCCCAACAGATTTAAGGTTCTACCATAATGATGAGGAAGTTATGCAGGTAACCCCCTCCGTTCCCTTTAACGAAAAGCTGCACATGATATGGGATACGGAAGCATTAATTCCTAATTGGGTTGGTTTGGCAACCATTGAATCACTTAAAGATAATAATAGAAACACGATGTACGTTGACTGGGTGCGCACCTGGAGACTTGAGGATGGCACAGACATTGTTAACCAGACTCCTGTTTCAGAGAAAGCGGGCTATCTGAATGTTGCCTTGCACAAACATTCCGGTGTTTTTGAAATAACAGCCAACTCAGCAGTTAATGGACAGGTTACTATTGTGAAAGCGAATGGTGTTGTTGTATCGTCGTTTGCCCTGGAAGCTGGAAAACCTGTCAAATGGAATCCTGAATCACCGGGTATGTATCTGGTATATCTGAAGGCTGATAAAATTCAGGAAACTCGCAAAGTGCATATATGTAAATAGGTATCATAAAAAAGATAAAAGGAAATAGTTATAGTGATTCTTAAAAGTTTTGTCCCCACATGTGGGATGAAATGTAAACAGCTCTACACAGGTAACAGTAAGGGTGTTCAATCTTTCAGGTAAGAAAATTCATTCAGCGTCGTTTGGTAAATTAAATCCAGGATATAATGAGCTTAATGTTCAATTTAACGGCATTAATAACAAGCTCTATATTATGGAAATACATGCAGGTGAAAAAACAGTTACCAAGAAAGTACTCTTCATACAATAATAAAGTGTGCTGCAAATAAAAGATATTTGTCGGTTAAATTTAAACTTGATAGGTAAGAGAGGCTTACATGAAAACAATGATAGGGATAAAAACTGGATTAATTTTCTGCATGTTGATCGTTTTCAGTACGAGTAATTTATATGCCCAAGGAGGTACGCTGAAGGATAAAGACGGCCAGGTTATGAGGGCTACACCCATGGTTATCGGTAAGGGTTTGGCCGCTTCCGTTGCATTTGCCGAAAATAAAGACAACTGGACTAAAATCCGTGATACCTACAAATTAAATACCATTCGCCTCTGCTGGGTAGATCCCTGGTATAAAATGCGGGGGTGGGACAACTGGGATGTGGCGGAGGCAATGCCTCATATTGAAAAGTGCGTCCAGAATGCGACCAAAACCAATATGAACATAATTATTAATCACCATGTGACCGGCGAGAATATGGAATACACAGATAAAGATAATGTTCAGCACCCTATCGATTATAACAGAAACCACGCACTCAGAGTTGATTTCTGGAGAAGCTGTGCTCAAAAATTCAAAAACAACGACCGGGTGTTTTTCGAGTTGAGTAATGAGCCTGTTTTTTACCATAACCATTATACCAATGCAACGTTTAAAAAGAATCTGATGGAGATTTATAATATGGTACGCTCTGAGGATCCGGACCGTCAGATTCAAATGTTCAGCTTTAACGGTACACATTATGATTTAGCCGGGGTAATAAACAATTATAAAGATGGTATCGACTGGAGTAAAACTTCGGTAGCATTCCATGGATATCACGACACATCGTCCGAAAAGATCAGAGATATCATGAAAACCTATCGTGTCATTTGTACCGAATGGGATTATCCCAACACACACGATTATGTAAAACCGATTGATGGAGAGTATATGAATTCCCAGACCTGGGAAAGGTTGAAAATAAGCTGGGCAGACTGGAGGGGGTGGATGGATAATACAACGAATGAGATAGAAGAGAGGCTTATCCCCGATGCCAAAACAAAAGGGTATTGGTGGGGAGGAAATACAGATATATTGGACGAAGGCGGAGTTTCTCCTGCCGGATCTGAAAACATAAAAATTTTTCAGAATCAATCCGGTAACCTACTTTATTATAATTTAGACAAGAATATTAACCGTGTCGAAGTGAGGACATTTACAGGCCGGCTTTTATTCAGCATAAACAATTTAAATAAGAAACACTCAAGGATTAATATTACCCAATTAGCGCATGGGGCTTACCTGATCAGTTTTTATGGAGCACTGGGACACCAATCGATGATATTCTCTTTCTAGTATTTAATACCTATAAACACCTTTTCCGATTTATATTTTTTCTTATCCCAATACATCGTAATAAGCCCGCAATAGGCTCCGGGCCCAACATCCCGCCCGTTTCTGTTTTTACAATCCCAGACAAAAACGAAGTATGTTTTTACCTTACCGTCATTCGTCGTTATCTGCCTGAATGCACCCGTGATATCTTTTGCAAGCCTGTTTCCCACAGCGTCAAAAACATTGCATCGTGCGCTCCAGGAATCGCTTTCGTTTACGATTCCGAGAAGCTCAACCAGGATTACCACCCCTTCCGTCTGGTTGATATCAAAGTCATTTATAATATTCGGGTCTATTGGCGTTCCAATTACATAGGGCCCGATAACATGGGGAATAAAATTTATCTTGTTCTTGACAACAAGAGGTCTTCCAACGGTATTTAATGCCTGGGGGACGTTCGCCATATCAATAACATTTCCCCCTTCCCGGATCCAGATGCTGTCACCGCTCTCTGGCAATTGTTTCTCTTTGGATATAACACGAAACTTCATGACATCACGGTCATCCCCTCCTGATAATAAATCCAGGTCCAGTTTCATGGAGTATGTCTGCTGGTTGTTGCCCTTATAGCAAAACTGGAAAGGCTCGTCACTTATGGGGATCAATATTTTCTCCGAGAAAAAGACTTCAAGGGTGTCCATTCCCTCAACATAGTCCGGAGGGTAGGAGCTAAAAGAAAATATCGCCTTATTTATCACCGCACCCAATTTATCCGTAATTTTTATTTCCTGCTTGGTTAAAACCAGTTGCCCATTGATTTCAATATTTTCAGTTAAATCCAACACATCCTTATCGTCAACAGCAGTGAATGGCTCTGTATCTTCTGGCTGTTCAACCACTATCTCAAAACCGCCGGTTATGATTGTAAAGTCGTCCCTGTCGTAAGTAAAATCTCTGTGTCCGGGCAGTTTCAACGATTCATATAACTTGTCTATCATCTCATTGGTTACGGTAATGCTGTTATCCATCCTTACCCGTATCAGGTCAATCAATCCGTCGGGACGTAAATCCGTTTCATGATACTCCGCTGTCTTAAACATGACCGGGCTTATAATGTTGGTGGTTAACAGCAGGTTAGACTGCACAACATGGCGCTCTGCAAAGAACAGATCTAACCGGTATGTTTTACCCAATTCCAAACCATGAGAGCTTTCTATATCTTTTGTTCGAAACGATCCGCTTCTTGGCTCATGTATACCGCCCAAGTCCATGGCCAGTTTTCCGTTTATGAATACCCACACATCATCATCTCCGGTAAACTCGAGGAACTCATCTCCCGTATAGGTAAATTCACTGTGCAGTTCCATTGTGAAACTGTAGTTATGCTGGTGTCCCTCGTTGCCGAATCCCTTATTATCCAGTGGGAAAAAGTCCCTGTTGGTATACTGATACGTACCCTCAGGAAAGGTATTCGGGTCTGCCTTAATAAGGGGAAGCGAATCAAAAAACACGATATTTGCTAGGTCATACGATGCATTAAAATTTTTGCTCACCCATTCACTCGGGTTGTTATTGTAATTAACCAGTCCCGACCACCTGTTGGCCTTAACATCAAAAATCGCCTCGGATCCTGCGCCGCTGGGGCGGTACCACTCTTCAACACGATCATTGTCACACTTGTTTTCCTTGAAGAGCGGCTTATAATCGGATGATAATGAGCTCTTTATCATCCCGGTAACAACCTGGTTAGTATTATTATCCATGTTAAAATTCGGGTTGCTTCCGTTTGCGCGAAAATCATAGTAAATAACAGGCACCCATAAGGTGTCGCCCGCCGCAAATAGAGAACCGATATACCCGGTACCCAATAATAGTATTACTGAGATGTGCCTCAGGAATTTCATTTTACCCCTCCTTAGTCGGTACATTAATAAAAGGTTACATTTTTTTCATTGTATTTATCAATACATTGCGTTACTCGTATCTCGTGAAGCGTAGCTCGTGGCCCACAATGCCAATCTTATGTGTCTCCATATCTTTGTTGTAATTTTTAAAATCTGAAATCTAAAATCTAAAATTATCCATTACTCCATTCTTCTTTCATACCCTCTCAGCAGTTAGGGGAGGGGGAGGTTCAATTTTCTACTCCCAACCCCTAATTTCCTTATCGCAAGCATAGTGACATCATCGTCAGCCTTCTTACCGTTGTTGCTGTGACGGCATATCATATCCTTGACCGTATCAATGGTAAACTGGGCACTGAACAGGGGTTGGGACAGCTTCTGCATAACTGTTTTTTCTCCGAGAAATTCTCCATCATTATCACGCACTTCGGTAACACCATCGGTCCATGCAAATAACATATCCCCGGCGGATAAATCCACGCTTGCAATATCAAATGTACCGTTGGTATCTATTCCAACTGCAGGTCCTGTGGGACGGAGCCGGCTCCGCAAGCTTCCGCTGCTGAAAATGGCGGGAGGAGGATGCCCGGCATTGACGTATGAAAGCTTCCCGGTCTCCGACTCAAGTATCCCATAGAACAGTGTCACATACATGTAAGGATATTTGCTGTGATGATTCTGGATAATGTAATTATTTACAAAAGAAATGGTGCTGAGGAGGGAGTCATTATCTGCCCGCTGGCTTAATGCTCTTACCAGGGTTCGAACCAGCGCCATAAAGATTGCAGCGCCAACGCTCTTCCCACAAACGTCGGCGATTACCAGAACAAGATGGTGCGGCGAAAGGAGAAACAGGTCATAAAAATCACCCGCGACTTCCTGCGCCGGCTGAAAATGGGTTGCCAGATCCCAGCCGGGGATACGCGGCAGCGACAGGGGTAAAAATCCTGATTGTATCTGTTGGGCAAGGTCCAGCTCCCGCTTTATTGCGTCCAGGTACTCCTGCTCCTGGGCTCGAAGCCGTACAAGCTGCTGATTTGCAGATGCGATTGCATCGGCCTGCTTCTTAAGCCGTTGATATACCGATATACCCTCGACTGCACCGCTGATCATACTGCGAAGCGTCTTGAACATTGACGGGACACATTGGCGCCCCTCAAAAATGGCAGTCCCCAGGGTCTCGTTCTTAAATGAAAGCGCTTCTACCACCAAGCTCAGCTGTGTATCATCGTCCGGTAATGTACCGGGAGGAAGAAGCTGTATGCTTGGGAAAGAAATGCTATTTTTGAATTGTAAAGTATGCCCCTCTTCAAATGACAGAACCAGTTTCGATGTGGCATCTCCATTTCGCTCTTTGTCATTCAGGGTTATATAACAGCGCTTAAGGGGAATTGCAGGGAGGTATCGGTCAATAACTTCCCTCATCTCGATCAGGTCGGTAACTGTTGACAGCTCCTCACCGAACTGGACAATCATCTCGTGTTTCCGCTGGTTAGCGGTGCTCTTGCCTGCCCAATGCCTCAGTGCAAGGTCGCCGACAAACGCCTTACCATTTCCCATGAGCATCTCCAGAGTCAACCTGCTGTGATCATCGGTACAAAAGCCATAAATGGCTTTGCGTATCTCCTCCAGCGCGTCCTGCCACACTATCGGGTTATAGTCCACACGCATTGTTTTGTAAAGTATCTCTTCGAGCATCCGGTAGAAACCATCAGCGGACGCTCCGTGGCAGGCATTAAGAATAGTATCTGCAAGTGCAACAATATGACCATCGAGTGCCAGTTGATCAACAACCTTTTCACTGAGCCCCAGCACATCCAAAGCACGTTTTGCGAGCGCTTTCCTTATCTCATTGGGCATCCCGTCCTGCCTGACACCGGATACCGTATATGAAGGGACCGTCAGTTTGGGATTACGGCTCCCGCAGCCGCATGATTCCCCTATGTGAACTTTCGTATGGAGGAATATATTGTCCTGACCCAAAGTGCCATGGACATGACCGAGCACCATCTCTGCCGCATTGCGGCCCAGGTCGAACAGCGGCTGTACAACCGTGGTCAACGACGGGACTGCAAGATACGCCTCCTCTATGCCGTCAAATCCTGTGATGACAATATCATGGGGTATTCGAATGCCACGCTGGCCGGCCGCATCCAGACACCCCAGTGCCATCTCGTCATTGGCGCAAACCAGTGCATCGATCAGACCGGGATACCGGTCAAAAGCATTCATCGCGGCTTCAAAGCCGGATTCTCTGCTGAAATCTCCATAAAAAACCAGCTCTTCATCCTGCTCTCTTTTATGCGTATCCAAAGCTGCTTTAAATGCCTGCCATCGCTCTTCTGCCTCGACATTACCAACCGGCCCGCGAATAATGCCGCAGTGTCGTATGTCATGCTCCTCAAAGAGGTGGGATAATAGAGCGGTAATTCCTGTTTTATTATGGATTTCTACGGAAGGAATCGAATTATTTATACAGCCGATTGAAACGATAGGCAATCCCGAAAACCCTTCAAGAAAATCATCGAACTCCTCCTCGGATACGAAACTGCCGATAGAGCTTGAAACAATGATACCGTCAAGGATTTCAGATGTGACGAGTCGATAGAGCTCGTTCTGCTGGTGCTCAAACTCGTTTAAGGGAGAAATACGCAGGCTCCCTCCGGAAAAGCAGATAAGGTTGGCGTTATGTAACTCCAGTGTCGCTGCTACAGACCGGTATACCCTGGACTGATAAACACCTTCAAGCCCTTCGATAAGGAGCCCGATAGTACATCGTTTCGTACGGTTATTCATTATGGAGTTCACCTATCGTCTGTTACAGGTTCATTGATTTAAATTATATCCTCACCCGCAAGTCCTTTACCTTTACCTTCATTTGCATTAGGGGAGTTAAATTTGGCGGGATAATTATATGTATGGTCGGGTGAGGATATAATTGAGAATTATGCACATTTTTTTTCTTTGAAAGTTCTATTTGTCTTGATTTTTTATTTATAAAAATCATCGTATTG
>JAUXBV010000477.1 GCA_030619215.1 Fibrobacterota bacterium
CGACTTAGTTCCACCAGGCTTCCAACAGGGAACAGGGAAGAATAAGTGAGAAGTGATTTTACGAATTCTCCTGATATCAACCCTTTTTTTGTCATCTTTATTATTATTTCCATGGCCTTGTAAGGTATATACTCTTCACGGTAGCTGCGTGGAGAGGAAAGAGCAATAAAAATATCTGCAATCTGTATAATTTTTGAAAAGCAATGTATAAGCCGTTTATCTCTCTGTTTAGGGTAGCCGGTTGAATTTTCCCGTTCATGCGATTGGTAGGCAATATAGGGAATTGATTCCGGGAGACGGGAAACGCTTTCCAGCAAATGAAGTCCGAGTATCGGATGCTTCTGGATCTCAAACCACTCATCCTTGCCCAATCTTTCTTTTTTGGAATATATTTCCTTAGGAATAAGTAACATGCCGATATCATACAGTAATGCTCCCATGCCGATTTCAATCACCTGTTCCCTGTTATACCTTGCAGATGCAGCTATATTAATTGAAAGCAGACACACATTAAGGGAGTGTGAGTAAATGTAAATAGTATCCTTGCATCTCGTTGTAGATAAATTAAGGAGAATATTCCTGTCCGTAATAAAGGTATTTATAAAGCTTTTAACGATTTTACGAATTTGCAGGCCGTCAACTTTATTCCCGCTTGACAATGAATTGAGGATTCCTTTTACATCATTAAGGGCAATATCATATAATAATGCTATTTTCTCTTTATATGAATCTGTCCTGGCCTTAGGGGCCGTCTCAGTTGCTTCATCTTTGAGTGCAGGCCCAACCGGGCGGTCCGGTGTACGTCCATACCTGAATTTCTTGTCAAGTTCGCCGGCACGTTTACTTTTGTTAAGTTTTATCAGGCCTTTTAATCCGGGATCGATTCTTTTGAATTCAGGTAGCTCAAGTGCCTTTGCCGGGCCTTTTAGTTCAGGCTCCCAATCTATCTCTTGAACGGTTGCGGATAATTCATCAAGGTCCAATTCTTCCAGGTTGGGGAGATCTGAAGATAATATTCTTTTTATTTCATCTTCCTGCTTGACCTTTTTATATAATTCGAAGATATTTCGCCGTTTTAAAATATCCAAATGTTTTTGAGTTACTTCGACACCTTTAGAAATTAAGATTTTACCGTCTTCACTGCAGTAATCTGTTTCTGCAATTATACCAGGGGTCAAGTTTGAGACTTTAATACTATTCACGAGTTACTTTTTCCGTTAAATAATGCGGATCTCATAATTTACCAATCTCACTGTTTTTGGCCCAATGATCTCCTGATGAACATAATGATGGTGATCTCCTATTTTGATCAATGTCCCGGGCATAGCCGAATGCTCGATTTTAATAAATGCCTTGTCTGTCATATGCATTTTTGACGCTATAATCTTTTTTCTTTTTTCATGTGTTATAACCTGCGAGTTATATTTAGTAATGGTGTTTTTCAGTTTCGCATAGAGAAACTCCTCTTTTGGCGTAAGTTTTTTCTTGGTAGCCAGCGTTTGTTCCAGTCGCTTCAAAGCTTCTAAAAGTTTATGCCTGTTTTCAGCAATTTCATTCAGTTGTTTCTCTGTTTTTTCCATTTCTTCGATAAGGGTATAATCGAGCCCCACCTCAATAGAGGTGTTGATTCCGCTTGAATTACCCAGTACATTGCAGACAATGCTGTCCCGCGCAATAACTGACCCGCCCGCAATTGAGATGCTTTTTCCACTTACGGTAACTGTTTTTCGTGCAAATATCTTGCAGTTTAGGGCTTCTCTGGCGATGTTAACATTGCTGCGGCACCGGATTGTCTGGTTTTTCATAAAGCCGATATTAACATCACCTTTACATTCGATTATTCCTTTCCCCTGGCCGATAAAACCATATTTGCAAAGAAGGTTGCCCCCGATTTGTAATCTTGAGCCTCCAATAGTCCCTCCGACGCCAAGATCTCCACCGCATTTGACTATAAAACCTGATTTAATGTCACCTTTAATTGATACTGATTTGTCATACTCAACATTACCCGTAGAATAATCAACGTCCCCCTTGATTACAAATCCCTCATAGATTTCCACTACGTTTTTATTAAGCCTGACATTGCCGTCTGTTGAAGCTATAAGGATACTTTCATTCTGGGGATCAGGCATTGTATTAGCGCCAGCCGGTAGTGTCGCCGTTGTCCCTTCAGTGAATGGATTTTCGTTGCCAAAAATATCCTTTCCCGGTTTACCTTCAGTGGGAGGTGTTAATTGAGCAAGTTTATCTCCTTTGTTGACAGATTGTATAATACTTACATTCTTGAAATCTACTTTACCATGGGTATCTACTTTCGGTTTTAATGATGTCTCAGTATTAAAAAAATATTCGGTTTTTCCATTTTCACCCGGAGTGGGAGGTACTCCTTCAGCAATGGTTACCGGTCCATCAGGATATACTCCTTTTCCCATATTTTTTAATATATCAGTGAGTTTTGTCTCATCGACTCCAAAAGATATATTGTTTTCAGAAAGAAGATCCTTTACTGATTTTTCTGATGGTGGAGTGCCATTCTCTACTGCAGGGTGAATAATAAGCTCAGCTTTCATTTTGTCGGGCGATACTGATATTTCCACTGAACCGTCAAAATTTATCGGCTCAACACCTAGCTTGCCGTCTATATAATAGGCAAGACCTGTTACCGTTGACGTATATATTTTACTCTCTTTATCCTCCTCGGCATTATCGCCAAGCTCAACCTCCGTTATTATTACTTCGTCAATGTCAATCGGATCTCCAAAAATATTTTGCCCGGGAATGGAGGGGGTTTTTATCTCTTTTTGTGCTATCACCGTAACGTTATCCACCTGTTGTATCGGGATCGCTGAATTTAAAAGCTCCCAACAGTAATCAGCCGCTTTAACCGATTCTAAATCTTTAGTGTTATTAATATGCTTTACCGTTAATTCCAGGTCGCTTTCTTTGGCAGGGGTCGGGGAGATACCCTGGGCAATATTTTCAATTTCTATGATATCCTTTGACTGTTGCCATTTTTTTACCGCTTCCTCTATAAGCGGCTCGTTAATACCGAATAATACATTTTCATTCATAAGGGCATCTTTGATATCATCGACAGTAATTTTTTCGTACTGCGCGCCCGTAGGTTCAATGCGAAGGTAGGCTGATAAACCCTCATTCTCTATTAATACGGTGATTTTTGGCAAGGTATACTCTTTAGCTTCCTCATCAGTATCAGAGAGTGTTTCCGGCTCTTCAGATTGCTCTGATGATTCTTCCTTAAGAGATTCTTGTTCGCGGTCAGGTTCATCTTTTTTCTCCTGTTCAGGTTGGTCCTCTTCAGATGGTATCTCCTGAACAACCTGAATTTTTTCTATACCATATTTTTTCAGCTGGCTGATAATATTCTCGGTAAGTATTGCAGAGCTGTTGATAAGGGTGGTACCGTTCGGTAGGAATATATCCTCTGCCAGTTTCATACCTGGAATAGCTTCTTCTATTTTTACAAGCATTGAAGATAATACCTTTGCGGATGAATATATGAACGGATACTATAACCTCATATCAATTCATTATATACCTATTGATGTTTTATATTAATGATGCCGTTAATATAATTTATACAATATTAAATAACATTTTTCAAGATATATAAATATTCTCTATTGGCCTGGCAAATATGATTGCACGAGTCGCTTTCCCCATTGCAGTA
>JAUXBV010000208.1 GCA_030619215.1 Fibrobacterota bacterium
TATTGTAATATCAACCTCCTCATAACAATATAATAGTAATATTATAAACCGAAGTATCGTATTTCCATTTTCGTAAACATTAACCATGAATTCAGATTCTAAAATATTAATAGTAGACGATGACGAGATGATACGCAATTTTGTAGATGACGCACTTTCTACAAAGGGTTTTAGCACTTATACTGCGAGCAATATTCAGGATGCGATGCGCATAGCTCAGAGAGAGCCGGTTGACCTGATTATCACTAATGGAAATGCGCTTGGCTTAATCGGAGCGTCCCAATACATAACCAAATTAAGAAAGAAGATTCGCGATCTGGCAAGGGGAGAATTTCCGGTGCTTATCCAGGGACCTTCCGGCACAGGGAAAGAGATAGTTGCCAATGCTATTCATGATTGCAGCTCAAGAAAAGACTATCCAATTGTTACTATCAACTGCGCTGCTATACCAAAACATCTTGAAGAATCCGAGTTTTTCGGCCACGCGAAAGGCGCGTTTACCGGTGCACATCGAGATAAAAGTGGAATAATAACAGCTGCTGATAAATCAACACTTTTTCTTGATGAGGTTGGGGAATTATCCTTTGGCGTTCAGGCAAAATTACTTCGTGTACTGGAGAACGGAGAGTTTTTGAGAATAGGGAAGACCAAACCGCGAATAGTTGATATAAGACTTATTACTGCTACCAATAAAAATCTTAAGGAAATGGTTGAGCAGGGCAGTTTTAGGGAAGATCTCTATTTCCGCCTGGGTATAATTATTACAACAAAAACGCTTTCCGAGCATAAGGAAGATATACCGGTCATTGTTAAACATTTTATTAATAAAAACTGCGAGAGAGACCCCCGATGCCCGGCCCGGATTACCTCTGAAGCAATGACCTGTCTTGTTGAGAACCACTGGCAGGGTAATATCAGGGAACTTAAACAGATTGTTAACCTTTTATGCCATACTGGGGCCGGAAAAAAAAGGATCAGTATCACAGACATACAATCGGCATTGGAGCAAAAAGTAAGCGATATACATGACGATGAATCTTATTCATTGAAAAAATCAAAAGTGTTAAAAGAGTTTGAAACTGAATATTTTACTAAACTTCTGCAAAGATATAGCGGTAATATTTCTAAAGCTGCGAAAGCTTCGGATATGCATCGTCCCAACCTTATTAAAAAGCTGAAGGGCCTTGGTATTGATCCGGAAGATTTTAGAATTAACAAATAGCAAAACAATATCTCAAACAGCCCCCAGTCCCGTATGGACTAAGAGCGTGCAATAAAAAAAACATACTATAGAAGTAATTGCAAAATTACCGACATGGGTTCCCGCCTTCGCGGGCTATAGTGCGCCAAAGGTGTGAATGACTGAAAATGGCTAAATTGTCAGTCACACCTTTGGCGCACTATAGCCCTCGAAGACGGGAACCCAGCGACCTATACTTTTGCAATTACCTCTATTATACAACACAGATTCACGAAGTGTCAAATTTGTCAATTACTTTCCAAAACCTTCGCTATCTTCTGCGAAAGCTCTGCTTTTCTATAGGGCTTTTGAATAAAATCATCCACGCCTCTGGAAAGAAGCTCCCGTGCAGTACCGGTCATACTATAGCCGGAAGATAACAACACTTTCACATCAGGGTTAATTTTTCTCATTGCAAGGTATGCGTCTTTCCCATCCATCTCCGGCATAATCATATCAAGTATAACGAGATCGATTTCTTTCCATGACTTCCTGTATATTTCCATTGCTTCTTTGCCATTCTTGCAAATGGTTATTTTGTACCCGAGCGTTTCAATCATATCCTTTGCCATTTCACAGAGAATCTCCTCATCATCTGCAAGAAGGATGTGCGCGCTTCCCTTGATCAGGTCGGCCTTCTTGAAAAATCCCGTCTCTTCCCCGGTAACCTCTGTTTTGAGGGGGAGATAGATTTTGAAAGTAGTGCCGTGGCCCGGTTCGCTGTAAACATCAATAGCTCCTTTATGGTTTTTAATAGTTCCATAAACCGCGGCAAGCCCCATACCCGTACCTTGTCCCACTTCTTTTGTAGTAAAAAACGGCTCGAAAATATGCTTCTGCGTCTCTTTATCCATACCTGAGCCCGTATCTGAAATAGATATCTGAAGATAGTTGCCTGAAGGCAAAGCATACTGATGGGTTTTGAAGTGTTCTATACCAAGGTAAACAGTATCGGTTGTAAAAATCAGCTCTCCGCCTTTCTGCATGGCATCCCGTGCATTAATGGCGATGTTGAGAATCGCATTCTGCAATTGAGACGGGTCACCGGAGGTTGTGGAAGGGTTGGCATTGAGGTGCTGCCTGATAACTATCTTCTTTTGAATACTGTGCTTAAGCAGTGAAATAACTTCATATATTGTCTTATGAACATCCACTTTAACTGATTTGTATTTTCCTTTACGGGCGAACGCGAGCAGTTGTTTTGTTATATCTGCGGAGCGTTTGGCGGTAATTAGAATGTTATTGGCATAGCGGCATAATTTCTCATCATCCATAACGTTTTCCCGTATCAAATCGGCAAAGCCCACAATACTACCAAGCTGGTTATTGAAGTCATGGGCAATACCGCCGGCAAGCTGGCCGATTGAATCCATTTTTTCAGCCTGCCGAAGCTGTGATTCAAGCTCTTCCTTTTCTTCCTCAGCACGCTTTCGCTCTGTAATATCGCGGAAAATTTCTAGTTTTGATATACTCCCGTCAGGATTCTTCAGGGGAGTATCTATCAGGTCATAGGTTTTGCCAGTTATATCTGAAGACCACTCCCATTGGACTGTTTTTCCTGCAAAGACATCTTTGTTTTTACACCAGGGACACGCTTTTCTTTTATTATGGAAATAGTGATAACATTTTTTCCCATCAGTAGTGCCAAACTCTTTTTGAAGTACCGGATTTACATATTGTATATCATGCTGCTGATTCACGATATAGATACCGTCTTCCATAGAATCCAGGATATTAATAAGCTGGTTTCTCTCCTGTTTTATTGCTTCCTCTACCTTTTTTTTCTTTGTAATGTCCTCACCTGAGCTTAAGGTTCCGATAATTCTACCTTCATCATCTTTTATTGTGGTATTATGCCATGCAATAAGTATCTCATTTCCGTTCCTGGTCACAACAGGGTTCTCATAATATTCAACCGGCTCAATTTCTCCTGCAATAAGTTTATTAAAAACAGTTTTTACTTGAGCGACTTGTTCTTTGGGAAGAAAATTATCGAACCAGTTTTTCCCGATTACCTCTTTTTCTTTGTCATAGCCGAGTATCTCACAGCCTTTTTTATTGATAAGAATAATATTACCTTTGGCATTTATTGCAACGAAGATTGTTGCTGCGATATCTAGGTATTTTTGTGCCCGTTCTCTCTCAGCTTCCAGCTTCTCTTCTGTCAGTTTCTTTTCAGTAATATCCCGGATTACGCCAATTATTCCGGTTATCTCTCCGGTAGCATTTTTTAGAGGAAGATGTGTTTCTGTAGTAAATCCTGAGGTTCCATCTTTGAGGTGATATGCGATTTCATCTCGATGGCCAATTTCTCCGGTCATTGCCTGTTTCATCATTTTGTCCAAACCAGCTTCTTTCAGGTGGGGAAAAATTTCCCAGGGTAATTTCTTATTACCAATGATTTTTTCCATGGGTATTTTGGATATTTTTTCCATTGCACGGTTCCATTGCGTGTAATGAAAGTTCTTATCCAGCACCAGTATGCCGTCGCTCATCGATTCAAAAGTGTTGCTGAGAAGCTCCTGCCGGTCCATTAATGACTCAACAGCTTTTCTTCGCTCAGTAACATCCCGTGATATACAAAGGATACCTTCAGGAACAGGATAAACATGCACTTCATAATAATATTTCCTGCCGTCTTCAAATTCGTATTCATTTGTGACAATATCGGGCTTCCGGGTCTTCATTACCTTTTTAAAAGTTTTAAAGAATGGAGTTTCCTCAACATCCGGAAACAGTTCTGTCAGCTTAGCTCCCAGTAGTTTCTCCTTTGGAATTTTTACAAAACGCCCGGCAGCTTCGTTTACTATTACATGCCGCCATTCCCTGTCGAGGACATAAACACTGTCTGATATGGATTCCAGCAGAAGCCTGTACCTCACCTCACTTTCCTTTAGATTTTTCTCACCTATATTTTTATCTATTGATAGTGAGAGTGTATTACATAAGCCATTAATAAGTGATTTCTCCTGATCACTGAAAGTTTTGCCCTGTTTGTTAGTGATAAGGAATGCGCCTATTCGATTGCCCTGTGAGTTTACCAATGGAGCAATAATTATTTCTCCCATTGATATTTTAGAAAGTTCAGATACCATTTTTTTAACTGTTTTTGAGGAAAGCAGGCCTTTATCCGTTATAAGATCGAATAATTTGTTAATCGAAATGGTTTTTAACTTATCCAGTGAACTAAAGAACGTTTTTGAAGTGGAATTTTTGTTAAAGTCAAATTTAATTAAAACTGCAGTACTAGTAAAAAGAGGGCCGAGTTCTGATGACACACCTTTTACGTGGAGTACGTTGTCTCCTCCCAGCAGGCCAATATTTACACCATGCAGGTCAAGGCTTTTTCTAATGATATGCGCGACTTCATTTAAATTGCCGTTTGTATTGAGCACATTTGAAACGTTATTCATTATTTTGAGATATTTTCTTTCATTTACAAGAGCTTCCTCTGCTTTTTTGCGCATTAATGCATTAGCAATAATTTCACCTAAAAGACGAAGTCGCTTAATCAGTTCTTCACTCCAAATTCGTTCGGTATGGAACATTGAAATCGAAAGAGACCCGATAATGGAGCCTCCAACAGCCAGAGGAAGTGCTATTGCGGATTTTATATCTTCTTGTTCATAGTATTGTTTTAAGCGATGCACTTCCTTAGGCAGTTCATCGATACTTGAGAATCTAACAATCTCTCCCTTGAGTAGTTTCTTGACAGCCCAGGAGAATTGCTCACCGATATTGATGTCAGTTGAAACCGGTTTCACTTCTTTGGTATTGTATGAATGAGTAAAATGAAAGTTTTTTCCACCAGGTGAGGGTTGAATTATCACACTTCGGCCGACACCTAAATACTCAGTGGTGTTCTTTAGTGCTTCTTCGATTGCATCGTCAGCTTTACTTGAAGGAAGGTTTATAAACCTGGCTGAAAGCTCCGTAATAAGTGTCTCGAATCTCAGGCGTTCAAACAGTTCTTCTTTTGCTTTCTTCCGCTCGGTGATGTCGCGTGAAATTCCAAATAGACCTATTGTATTACCCTCTTTGTCAATCCAGGGTATCTTCGTCGTCAGAACACATACTTCCCCGGCACTTTCTTCTTTATTAATCAAGGGTATCCCTGTTCTGATAACATGAAGATCCTCACTGTATGTCTGCTTTGCAATCTCTTCCGGGAAGAGGTCCAAGTCGGTTTTACCAATGATATCTTCCATACCGAGACCGAAGAAATCGCAAAACCGTTTGCTGACACGGTGGAACCTGGCTTCGCTGTCCTTAAAGTAAAAGAAGTCAGGGTGGTTCTCAAAGAGCGTCTGGTGGAGTTCTCGCTCGTGAGACAGTACCTGCTCTATCTTCTTGCGCTCTGTGATGTTCCTTATGTTACCTTGAAATACAAATTCTTCGCCATAGCAATTTTTCAAGAGTGTAACGCCTATCTCAACCGGAATCTTCTTTCCTTTTTGTGTGAGCAGGTATGTTTCGAAGACAGGTATTTCATTCCCTATTAGTAAAGTACGAATTCTTTCAGATGTCTGTGGAGAAGCGGCTTCCGGAAAAAGATCATTTAATTCCATTGATAAAAGTATATCTTCTGAATATCCGCTGAGTTGAATTAAACTTTTGTTTACACTGATATTTTTATTATCTTTGTTGAAAACATTTATTGCATCGCGGGAATTGTCAAAGGAGGTCCGGTATTTTTCTTCACTTTCCTTTAAAGATTCTTCTGCTTTCAAGTGGGCGATTGCACTGCCTATCTGACCTGAAATTGTTTCGAGAGATGTCCGTGATTGAACAGGTACTTCGTCAAGAGTGTGAGACGCGACATTCAAACATGCAATAACCTTCTTCTCATAATGAATTGGGATCACAGCTATAGCATGTAAGTTTTCGCGGCGTAATGTTTTATCTACCGGCACACCTAATTCCCGGTGTTTAGAATAAATTGGTTTGCCTTTCATGATCAGTTTAGTGTTTGGAGATTGTGCTTCAAAGTGGAAGGCGCTCTTGACAAAGGCGGCCGGTAAACCTTCATGGTATTCCAGGTTTAAATCGCCTGAAGCGTCTTCAACAAGGTACACGCCGCCACAATCCATTCCGGATACTTTAAGGGCAGCTTCCAGGCATAGTCGTAAGCCATTTTTAAGAGAGTCTGTTGCATTAAGCTCAAGAGCGAGGTTTCGCTGGATGGTGATTATTTTTTCAATATCTTTCGATCTCTTCTCCGACACTTCCAGCTCGGCGATTCTTTCACGTAATTTTTTCACTTCGCCGACAAA
>JAUXBV010000176.1 GCA_030619215.1 Fibrobacterota bacterium
ACTCCTTTATATTTATTGGTTATACTAAAGTATAATTTAATATCCTCATGAAATTTTCGATCATGATTTTGTCATCTATAAAGTTAACTAATTCTTGAACGGTTTTCTTTGCAAAAAGCTTGGTTAAAATTGTTATTATTGCAGAAAGGTTTTTATGCTGTTGAAATAAAAAATGTGGGATAAACTCCTGTACTAGCCTTTTTTGACCATAGTTAACATTTTTTCCCGGATTTATTGATAAAAATATTTTTTCACCTTTCAGTACCATATCTGCATATATCAAAATCTCATTTATATTGTTATTTAATACAGATAATTCTCTTCTCTCCCCCGTAAAGAACCTTCCCTGAGGAATTTTTCGCACTCAGGCGGATTATATAGACACCGGCAGACAATGCACTGTTTACGGCAGCACCGCCGCCGTTCAAATAATAGACATGCTCGCCCGCATCCGTATGCTTCCTCTCTACTCCTCTCCACAGAAGCCTGCCCTGAATATTATATAATGACAACCGGACCTCTTTAATACCAAGGGGTATGCGGTAATGAACCTTTACAAGACCATTAAACGGATTGGGATAAACCTTCAGAAGCTTCATGGGCAGGAGCGCAGCAAACAAACTGTTAAAATAACCCTCAGGGCCCACTGCCAATATGCGCCTTACACTGCTGTTTGATCTTATTGAAAGGGTTGAAACATTATCCGCAACACACTCTTCATACTTACCCGTCTTTACATCATACACCCGTGCAAAAAAGCCTTTCGGCAGAACAGCGAGGTTATCAAGATAATACTCAATACCCGCACTCTTTTTGGTATTATTACCGAGCGATATTTCAAAGGTTGTCCCGCCACTCTTGTCAAGGCTCCGCTTCAGTACCCATCCGCATGCCCGCTTTCTGCTGTTGTCAAGTACCCCGACCTGTATCCTGCTCATTGACGGCGGTAAGGAGCCAAAGATGGTTCTCCCATCTCCTTTCGTATACCCGCATCTCACTCTCCTGTAAAACGAACCCCCGCCTGCATCCGTATTTTTCCAGTTGAAACTTATATTCCATGAGTCAGCACTTTTTTCCATACGCTTCTTCTTTACCGGTGAGCTGTATTTTGAAAGCGGCAGGCAAATGGGTGGTATCTGCAAGGTTACCGGGCATGTATAGTGGTTGTATACCGTATACCCGTCATATTTCTGATAGGATATCAACGTATCCGCTTCATTATTTATATCGTCAAAAGCAAATATATAAATATCATGGGCGCTGTAGCCTGTTGAGTCTTTGTTCCAGTGATATACCTCAAGCGAGTCATAATAAGGAGCCGTTGCTTCAAGCACATCACGCAGCATTACCGGAAACTTAAACGGCAGGGTGATATCCGTCCAGTTTTGCGGCCTGAGCGTTACCCGGTACGGCTCTTTGAGTGTGGTGGTCACTCCCGAACCGAATGAGATCCGCTCATCCTCCGCACTCTTGCACCAGATAAGACGGCCCGGGATAAAAGTAAACTCACCCTTTACCGCATCCGAATACTCAAGCCATGCATTATCACCGGATTGATCCGTATTATGCCACCGGTATATCCTGAACTGATAAATATCATATTCCCAAGGATCAGGCTCTTGTACCGACCGGTCAAATACCGTTTCCAGCGACTGCTCGTAAAGGCCCGTCTGGGTTCGCAGCGGAACCCATTCATTGCCGGTTATGCTGAACGACTCTCCTGTCGTACTCTTTACACACCGTGAAACGTTCTTTGTATCCGAGCGGACGCCGTCCTCCGCCAGTATCAATGCCCTGACGCCGAACTGCTCGCTTATCGCACTGTCTGCGATTAACTCCAGTATCTGGTTTGCCGTGTCATTGCTTGTGCTCAAATATCCCTCACTGGTATTCACATATGCCTCGTTCCCTTTCCCATAATTAAACGACCAGTGTGCATTCGCCGCGTTGTCCCGCACAGTAAACCAGGTGGGAATAGCGCTGCCCTTCTCTATGGTGTCATTGTAAACTGATACCGTTATTGTTGGTGCAAGGGTATCCGCCAGTACAATAAACGGATAATCCATGCTGTCGCTCGTTATTGTCCTCCAGACCGCACTATCTTTTGCTTCACAACCGTAGAGTACAAAAAACTCACCATTGATTACCCGGTACATGGCCAGGTCCGGTTCTGCCACGCCTGCCGGCAGAGTGTCGTATCTCAGGCCGAGAATAAAGGGCGCTACACCGGGCTTTTTATTGCCGAACTCGAATGACGGACTTCCCACAGAAACAAAACCATCGGGCAATGCACCCGGGTCAAATGACCAGAGGGTATCCTTATGCTCAAAATGGGTTATCTCTTTCAGGATAATCTTCTCATTGACAGCATACACCACCTGCGTATCGGCTGGAAAAAAGAATACCTCCTGCCAGGTAAATGGAGGCACCTGGACAAATGCTTTACTCGAATCAGTTGGACTTGCCGGCTGGGTGGGCCCTCCCTGCAGCGGGTTGTATCCCCTGAGCCACAAACCGACGGTATAGACCCTGTCAAAGTATATCTCCGGATAGAGCACTATCTCAGTCACACTGTTTTCCTGGCCAACGGAATCCCATGCCGCAGCCGGTTTTATCGATGTGTCAAGCGATGAGTCCGGCTCAAAGGTGTAATTGCTCTGATAGAACATATCATTGGGCACTGTTGACAGGTCGATATGCCAGTAAACGAGCATGCTGTTTCTCACGCTGTTAAACCCTGTCGAATCTATGCTTATTACATTGTCTAGTGTATAAGGATTTCCTTCTGAAGTAGTTGCGGTATCACTGGAAGCATTAGTAAAAACCGACCACATCTCATCACTGAATATCTGAAGTCCGAAATAATAAGTCGTTTTGGAAGATAAACCTGTGATGGTGTCAATTATTACACCAACACTCTGATAGAAGGCCTGAGTGGCGGGAAGATTGGGATCATAGTGACCCACCGGCAGCGGTGCCGTGTTATACCAGATACGCAGACTGTCAACGCCTGCCAGCGGTGCGCTCCACTCAAGGTGCATCTGGTCTCCCAGGAAGGTACTGTCTGCCGTCAGAATACCGCTGTAAACCGGGCGGGGCCACCCGATCACATAGTCAGTCATTAATTTTGCACTCACCGCTGTATTTGTCCCTATGGTAAACCACCTGCACAGAACGGTATCGGTTCCCGAAAGGGTCGGCAGGGGAAAATTATCAACACTGTCTATTCGAACATAGGTATAACCGGCTCCCCCGGCAATCAGCGCCGGTACAGAAAAGGTGTCGTTAAATAAAAGCTGGCTGAAATCATCAAACTTGCTGCTTTGAACAATAACGAGGCTGTCTGTTGATGCATTGAGTTTTGAAATGCTGTCAATGGTTATTTTAACCGTATCCCTCCTGATATAGCTGCCATTCACAACGAGCGGGTTTGGCGAAGCCGTGGTATCGAGCATAAATACCTTGCCTGCCTGCAAATACGGTTGCAACAGGGTGTCCGGATTATGCCATTTTACCGAGTAGTTAAACCAGAAACCGGAATCATGAGGAGTGGGGAGATAACCTACTGTCAAGATGCTTTCCAGAGAATCGGGTGCAGCCTGTTTAACGGCCTCGGTTGAAAAAAGCGCAACGGAAGCTTCCGTGGGAGACGGCGCATAGCCGTTTGTCCTGTACATCAGCCAAAGTGAGTCTGCCCAGGGAACTCCCGGAAAGGGCTCGGCTGTCGGAAAATTCGTAATGTCAACATCACTCCAGAGCTTTACCCGTACCTGGGAGGTGTTGTGAATACCCACGCGCTCCACTTTTACCTTGAATGGGTTATAATAATTACTGACTTTCAGGGTGCATGTTGCGCTTTTTACTGTTCCTACCGTCACACCAAGGTATGTGTTCGATACCTGGCAATAATAGGTATTGCCATCATGCACTGCTGAATCGACAGGGTTTATATCCAGGCTGCCGTTTGTCTGGCCCAACATTTCAGATCCGTTTTCATACCACTGATAATGTATTGTATCGTCCCCTGCAACGCCAAAAGTGAAAGTTGCCGCACCTCCATGAATTACATTGTAGCTTGAAGGAAGATCCGCGGTTATACTTACCGGGGAAAGTACATGGACAAATAAGGAATCACTTGAAGTGCTGCCAAAACTGTTGGATGCTACAAAGTAAAATATCCCTGAATCCCCCTTTGTAACATTAGTCAACGGCAAAGCTGCGCCGGTACCTTTGGAAACCGGAGCTGATCCGGGGTAAATAAAGAACCACTCATATACCGGTGGAGGAACTGCGCCGGCTGAGCCGGTCAATGTTAAGTTGCCGTCAACCGGTATGACCGTATCACTGCTGAATGATGAGGTTATTGACGGTATAGTGCCTATCGTTAATACGGCAACATTGCTGGTATCTTTCATTGGGCCCGATGCAACAACACACCTGAACCATGCCCTATCGTCACCGGAAGATGCTTCATACTTTAAAATATCCGACGTAGCTCCTGCAATATCTGAGAATGATCCGCCACTTGGCTGTATCTGCCATTGATAGATAAGAGATGCGCCTGAAGCTGTTATGCTGAATGTCGCAGTGTCTCCCGCAAGCACCGTGTCGTTCGCAGGATGCGATGTTATTACCATAGTGCTGTCGTATACCAGAAGATATGCTGAGCCGGATGTATCCGCTCCATAGGGATTCCACACTCGAACCCGAAAGGTACCTTCATCTGCAAGTGAAACCGGATCGATAGCAAACGTATCAACGTTAAAGCCGACCGGATCCCACGTGCTGCCATTATGCTTTTCCCACTGATAATCAGGCGCCGGGCTCCCGCCGGCAACCACACTGAATATAACCGAATCACCGATTGCAATCTCGCGTGGAGTTACCGGCTCTGTAACTATCGACGCCGCGGATGTTACATGCAAAGTCGCTTCAGCACTTTGATCCGAAGAGCTGTTGTAACCGGTTACCGTACATCTAAATCTGTACCCGTCATGGCTCGGTTGTACATTATTTAACGTATACGAGGGGTCGTCACTTCCTACATTACCCCAGCTTGAAGCATTATGCATCTCCCACTGATATGATAACGGAGGTGTGCCGCCAGCCGTTACGGTAAAGCTAGCATTTGTCCCAACCAGAGTGGTTACATCGTCCGGATCGTCAGTTACCAGAGCAGGCTCGTAAACGGTTAATACAGCGCCATTGGATGGGGTTGTCCCCCTGTCATTGGTTACATCTACAGAATATGTACCTGCATCACCAAAAACAACACTTGCAATGGTATAAGAATCTGAAGTAGCTCCACCTATCGGGGAACCGTCTTTTTTCCACTGGTAACCGGTTATTGAGGGGTCACCTGTAGCAACTACTGTAAATGTTACAGATTCACCTACCGCTTTAGTTGCATCTGACGGATGTGTTATAATTTTAGGAGGGCCAAGGCCGGATTCTGTCCAGGTAATCTCCAGGAAGCTGTTCATTGCATTCCAGGCACCATCATCATAGCAATAGCCAACCTGTCCGGATGGATGGCTGTTGTCAATAAAGGAGCCTATTTCAGAACCGTTGAGATATACTGTAAAGGTATCCTCATCAAGTTCAACCTTAAGCGTGTATGGACTGGAAAAAGTAAGTCCAGTAGCCACATCCGTTCCAATACTGCTTCCGTATTGGGGTGTCTGATTCTCAAGCCATTTTACCCACCCCGTTCCAGGATTCTGAATTTGCGCATATATACAATAAAACGATGAGTTTGAGGTCCACCTGAATACAATACCGCCGTAACTCTCCCAAAGAGATATGTTTTCAACTGCTACCTCAAGTGTGCCGCTGTCCTTACAAGGGTAGCTATTGATCAGAAATCCCTCTTTGTTTTCAGTAACAGGTGTTACCTTTCCTCCACTCTCTGTCCAGGCTCTATCCCCTTCATTTGTCCAGGTAACGCCTCCCGGTCCGGATAAGAGATTGCCGTCGCCATGTGTGTCAGTAAAACCAGTGTCACCACGAACATCAGCAAAACCGCTCCAGAAACTACACAATACCACTATAAGGCTAAAACAACTAAGCCTTCTTAAAATCAGTCTTTTAATTTGAGGGGTATTCATACTTTAATGCCCTTTTTTTTATTAAATAACGCACTTTATTATCCCCCACATTAATTAAGGTAGGCACCCTGTCTCAAATATAATCAGATATTATTCTTCACAATTGATATAATTCCACCGATTAATTAACATTTTCCATTGAGTCAGAGCGGAATGAGATGGAAAAAATTATATTCCTTTTTTATTATTATTATTATCAATTTTACGAGGTTAATTACTATGTCATCTAAACGATTATTAATCAGTATATTATTTTTAATACCACCTGTTTTCGTCAGTTGTACGATCAAAAGCCTGGATGGAACAGTAATATATACTGCCAAAAAGGAGCAAAAATCTCCAATAAAAAAGGAAGAGGGAATGAGAAAACCAAAGCTCTCGCTCAATAAACCGGCCCCGGGTGAGCCGGCACTGTATGCCGGGTTGCGCCGCAGCTCCTATGGATTATCAAAGAGGAACAGTACTGAAACGTGGTGGGCAGTACGGGCAAAGGAATTTGCGGCAAGTATCGGGGATAAGGTTAAAGGTGACGGTTATGTCCAACCGGTTATTATACAGATCGTTTCAGGGTACTCGGGCGACGGCGGGACAGTGATCGAATTTGAAAAACCAAAGGGATTTAACGGCTCAACAAGAGGTATGACCTTTGCTCTCGACCGCGGTATTAACCACGAGAAGTCCCTTACCACTTACGACGAGCACGGCGTCAGTGCAATAATCCAGTTTGAGTCCGGAAACTCAGACGTACTTGCAAATCTCGATGTCGCTCATAAGGCATTCGGGCACCACCCATGCATCATCGGTTACGGTATCGATGCGGAGTGGTACTTCACCAAAGAATCAAAAGATAAAACCGGTAAACCGCTTGAGGATGAAGATGTAGAAAAATGGATGGAAAGGGTTCTTTCGTTCAATCCGAAATA
>JAUXBV010000166.1 GCA_030619215.1 Fibrobacterota bacterium
ATCCTATGGAATAGGGTGAAACTCTTTTAGAAATACTAATGCCGCAACTCAATTAAAACATATAATGGAGAAGCGGTATAATTTATCTCATTATTTTTTATTGATTTCTCTTATTATAGTCTTGTTTATAATCTTATGCACAGCAAAAAACCCACACGTCTTAAAAATTCTCATAAGAAAAGTAAATTTCTTTTTCTGCTTCCTTTATTCCCCATTCTCCTCCTGTCTATTTTAGATTTCTGTTTTGCAGACGAGATCACCATAGGCGCAGGAACGCAAACGGGCACTCACAAACCAACTGACGCGTATTACAAGTATTCATATACCCAGCAGATATTTCTTCAGAGTGAAATAGCCACAGAAGGGCGGATAGATTCAATCTATTTCTACTGGACAGGCAATGCCGCCCGGAGCAGAACTGTTGTTGTCTATTTGGGGCATACCACAAAGAGCACTTTTACCGGTACAACGGACTGGGTGGCAGTATCAGGGCTGACGCAGGTATTCAGCGGCACCTATTCATTGACGTCTTCGGCAGGCTGGCATAAGATTGTTTTTTCGACCCCTTTTTACTATAACAATTCAGACAACCTGCTTATTGCTTTTGATGACAATACCGGCAGCTTTGTTTCTAATGCGGATGAGTTCAACGCCACAATACACGGAACAAACAGGAGCCTTTATTATTATAGTGACTTAACTAATCCCTCTCCCTCATCTCCTCCGACATCATTAGCACTATCCACTTCCTGCGCAAATATAAAGATAGCAATAAACCCCGATGTGATTGGTATCGGCACAGGAACATCAGTAAACCAGCATCTGCCTGATGAAGTTGGTTATGAATATTCATATACACAGCAGATATACTTGCAGAGTGAGATAGATGCAGGGGAGGCTGTTAATATCGATTCGATCTATTTTTACTGGACCGGGAATGCTGCGCGGAGCAGGTCAGTTGTTGTGTATATGGCAAATACATCCAAGAGCACCTTTACTGGTACAACGGACTATGTTGCGTTAGCAAGCCTGACCCAGGTATTCAGCGGCACCTATTCATTGACTACCACGGCAGGCTGGCACAAGATCGTCCTCGATGATCCCTTTTACTATAATAATTCAGACAACCTGCTTATTGCTTTTGATGACAATACCGGTAGCTGGTACAGCACTACCGATGAGTTTTACTGTTCCAGTGTTGGTTCGAACAGGAGCCTCTATTATTACCAGGACGCGACCAATATTCTTCCCTCAAGTCCTTCCGCGACCTATTCGGCAATATCCTCTTACCGCGCAAACCTGATGCTCGCGACCAGCCCGGGCACCGCCCTTACCGCTCCGGTCGCAGGGGCGGGAACTTGCCTCAGCTTTGACGGTACCGGGGATTATGTTTCCGTTCCCAGTAGCGGAGTTAGCACATCTTTTACCCTTGAGTTCTGGATTAAGCCAAATAGTGTGGGTGATGCGGACCGGATTTTTCTCCAGGGAAGCGGTGCCAATGCATCACAACAGATTGGAGCGGTATGGGATAACACTTATGATCAAATCCATTTTGTGAGAGCAACCGGGGCAGATGCAGCACCGCAGGCGGAAACTGCGCCAATAACCGATGACAACTCCACCTGGACGCATGTAGCATGGACCTTTGACGGTACCAGTACCCATAATGTGTATGTAAACGGCCAGAGTTCTTCAGGAACAGATCACACTGGTAGCTATTATATTGGCGGGAACTTTTATATCGGCTGCCGGGCGGGAACCAGCAACATGTTCAACGGCTCCCTTGACAATGTGCGGTTGTGGGAGGATGTACGCACCCAGACCGAGATACAGAATTACATGTATGAAACGCTGGATACCAACAGCGCTGATGCGAACAACCTGGTTCTTGCTTTCCGTTTTGACGAGCCGTCCGGTGCTACTGCAATTTGCTTTACGGATGACCCGAACAACGGAACTATCACCGGTGCGACCCGGGCAACCTCTGAGGCATGGAAGAATCGCTCAACTGACGACGATACGCCCATTACCTTTTTTGCCGGCTACGATCCGAACGAGGATGCGGTAACACTTTCGCAGACTGTAGCACCGACAAACGGGGCACTGCTTTTTGACCATACCAACGTTGAGATCACATACGTTCCCGATAAAAACGCGAGCGGAGCGGATGCATTCACCTTCCAGATCAGTGACGGAACCGAGACAGATACCTATCAGATGAGTATATCAAGCACCAATAACAATATATCGCCGGTGGCAGGATCAGGCAACTGCCTCTCCTTTGACGGCGTTGACGAATATATACTTCTCCCTGACGGGGATATGGTCAGCAGCACCTGGACCCTTGAGTTCTGGGTAAAGCCGAACAGCCCGGGCGACGCTGAAAGGATATTTCTTCTTGGCGCTGACGCAGGCACCAGCAGGCAAATAATGGCTCTCTGGTATGGTGACCATGTTGAATGTTATCAATCTTCCACAGGATCTTCCGGCACACCGCAGATAGCGACCGGCACAATCACCGATGACAACAGCACCTGGACCCATGTGGCATGGACCTATAACGGCAGTTCACATACCGTGTATGTAAACGGCCAGAGCTCCTCAGGTACGGTAACCGCCGGCAGTTGCGGTATATCCGGCGGCAGTTATATCGGTACCTGGGCTACAACAGGAACCAAATGCTGGACAGGTTCGCTTGATGAAATACGATTGTGGGATGATGTGCGTACCATAACCGAGATTCAAAATAACCGGTATACCGCGCTTGTCGGGAATGAATCAAACCTCGTGGGCTACTGGCGTTTTGACGAGTCAAGCGGTGATTTTGCTTATGATTATGCCGGTGCAGATGACCACGGCTATCTAAAGAACATGGAAGACGGTGACTTTGTCAACGATAATACCTGGAAGTACCGGTCAATGCAGACAAGCTCCAGTATGTCCCACAGTGCAGGCTACGACCCTGACGGTAACAGCCTGACCATTACTGAATCGGGCGGTCCCACATCCGGGCTGTCATTTGACAATCCGAACCGTGAATGTGACTATACAGCAGGCGCAACTCCCGGCACGATTACCTATACCTACCAGGTCAGTGATGCAAAGGATAAAACACGGGCAACCGATACGTACGCCATGGAAATAGAGGTTACCGGCTCGGAAGATTACAGCACCTGGAGCTATTCACAGAGTTTCTACCTCAATACCACGGTAACCGGTGCGGATGTTGATAACGACGTGTATAATTTCCCGGTGCTGATTCGGCTGGATACCACCAACTTTGATTTCTCGGAGCCTTTGAGCACCGGCTATGACATCCGCTTTTCAAAATCCGATATCGACCAGCATCTTTACTATGAGAGAGAGCGGTGGACCCTGGCCGACTCGGTAGCGGAGTTCTGGGTAAGGGTTGACACGGTACAGGGCAATGATAATACACAGTACATAAAGATGTTCTGGGGGAAGACCGGGGCTTCGGATGCTTCCAGCTCTGATGATGTTTTTAAAACTGATGCGAATTATGATTTTAACGGGGTATGGCATTTATCGGATAGCTATTTGGACGCAACCGGTAACAATAACGACGGCACCCAGGGTGGCGGGGTTGCTGATGCTACAGGAATGGTCGGCAGATGCAAGAGCTTTGACGGTTCCAATGATTCAATCCAGTGTGGAAGCGGCTCTTCAATTGACGATCTGGATGTTATAACAATTGAGGCATGGATTTATACCAAGGGCTGGGGAGAAGGCAGTTATGGAAGGATCATGGAGAAATGCGTTACCGGCAGTTCTGCCGGGCTGAAGTTTTTTATGGGTAACGGAGGAGGATCGAACGGGACGCAGGCGCTCGCATTCCAGCGGGACCGGACAACTGATACGGATGTAAGGTCATCGGATTATTCAATTAAGCTGAATCAGTGGACTCATGTTGTGGCGGTGATGAACAGTACCACATCTACAAAGCTTTATATCAACGGCACAGAGGCAAGTTATATAACCCAGACGCTTGGCTCAGGCTCTGTGGTCAGCGATGCAGCTTATAATTTAAATATAGGCAATAAAGGAGATGGTACCCGTACATTTGACGGCTATATCGACGATCTTCGCATATCCGACGTTACCCGCTCAGCAGACTGGATCAAGCTTTCTTACGAAAACCAGCGCCTCGCGCAAACCCTTGTCCACGATGAGGTATACTCCAACTGGACATACAACAGTAACTGGACGATTAACACCTCAAGTGCGGGGGCAAACGTCTCTGGAGGCGTTACGGATTTTCCCCTGCTGCTTCGTTTTGACGCTACCAACTTTACTTTTGCCGATGCTGAAACCAACGGGCAGGACCTCCGTTTTGCCCGTACCATCGGCAGTGATGAAAAGCACCTTTACTATGAGATAGAGCGCTGGGATAACGGCAGCGAGGTAGGGGAAGTGTGGGTTCGTGTGGATTCGATTAAGGGCAATGATGCTACCCAGTATATTAAGATGTACTGGGGCAATTCCGGAGTGCGGAACCGGAGCAGGGGAGACCGGGTTTTTGATGTGAGTGAGGGTTTTGCCGGAACATGGCATATGAGTGAAAGCCCGGCAGGAGGAAGTGGCGCCATAAAAGATCAGACATGGAATGCGAACAATGGCACGCCCGGTGCAGACATGGATGGCAATGATCTTGTTGATGGTACCGTTGGGAAATGTATAGAATTCGACGGAGCTGATGATTCAATACAGGCTGGCAGTTACGCCAGTCTGGATGATATAAATACCCTTACCATCAGCGCCTGGATTAATCCTACCGGATGGGGAGAGAATAGTTTAGGCAGGATAGTGAGTAAAAATGAAAATTTGATGTACCTGTTGGACAATGGGAATGCGACAGCAACTTTCTGGTTGTCAAGAGATCGTGCCACTACCGGTACAAGCGTAAGGTCTGCAAACTCAACCGTAAGCCTTTCAGAGTGGGCGTATGTTGTAGCTGTTATGAACGGTACCTCAGGAACAACACTCTACCATAATGGTACCGAGACAAGCTATCATGCTCAGATTGCCGGAACCGGCGACGTTACCACAGATGCCGCCGGAAATTTGGTTATAGGAAACAGGTCTAATGGAGAACGTGCATTTTATGGAAAAATAGATGAACTTCGTATGTCCAATACAACCCGCTCCGCGGACTGGATCAAACTCTGCTACGAAACCCAGCGTTCCGACCAGATAACGGTTACCGGAGAGGATGTAGAGCTTCTGCCAATAACAGTAAACCATAATATCGGCTCAAAGGGAACCAGTGACACGGTTGAGATTTATACAGACGACTGGAAGATCATCTTTGATGAGGATATTGGCGGCGGTATCAAGTGGCTCTCCGATGAATCCCAGGGAGGCGGTTCGAATCAGCTTCAGGACGACAAGAATTTGTTTTATATCCGTACTGATAATACCGGCGCTCACACGACGACTGGCACATTGACCTTAAAAGAGAGCAACAGCCTCTTCTGCAACCTGCTCCAGGAATTTTCCATCAATGACCGTGACTGGGACGTGGAATATAATATTTACGGCAATGGCAGGATGTTTGTCCGGGTTTCGTTTGAAGCTCTTGACAGCTATGATCCGGTAGGCGGATTGAAATTCATGGTACGCTCGGATGTGACCAACCGGGGCTATTACACTGAAACCGGCGATGGAAGTGAGGACCAGTGTAATTACCTGCTCCATTCCGATAAAGCCTCGAGCAGGTTTGATATCCTGCTTGCCCTGTATGAAGACTGGTCCCAGGCTGATGATTATACTGCAGCAGATGCAAACGACTGGTTCGGTATCGAGGACAATGACTGGGAGATTGCTGCAGGCAAAAAACAGATATGGGAGTTCATGGTCGATTTTGCTCATAAAAAGTGGAATGATACCGCCGGTATCGGCAAAGTTGTTGATGATTACCGTGATGAAAACGACCGCGACAGCCTTGTGTTTACCAAGGGCGCCTATCGCATGGAGAAATCATGGCAGCATCGCATGGTGGGCCACTGGCCGTTTGACGAAGCCAGCTCAGGCAGCGCAAACGCTGATACGGCATTCGATTATTCCCCGGCAACCCACTACGGTGTTATTACCGGTGGTGACTGGGCTGACGGCAAGTGGAACAACGGCCTTGACCTTGACGGTGCCTCAGACCTCGTAACCCTTACCACACCGGAAACCTTTGATGAACCCCTCACGTTCACTATCATGGCATGGATAAAAAAAGATGGTACCACTGAGACAGACGATATGATCTTCGGCAAGTACAATCACACAGCAGGGGAGGGGTATAGACTCTATTCGCACGATGATACGCTCAGAATGGACCTGTACAGCCATGCAGATACAGGCACTTCAGCTATTGGCACGGGCTGGCGGCACGTTGCGGTTACCTTTGACAAGTACCAGGGCTGGCTCAAGCTGTTTGTTGACGGCAAGGTGGATGCAATTAAACGGATCATGCCGACTGTAAAGGTGAGCTCAATCGACGCCACTATCGGTAATAGTTTTGCAGGTATTATTGATGACGTCCGGTTCTACAACGAGGCAATATCCGAGGAAACGGTACGGGCCATAGCCCTGAACGGCTACCGTGCGAATCAGGGACAGTACATGTTGCGTGCGGATAATAACAACACTGTTTTTATCAAGATCAACGGCACATCCGCAGAGCCGGAGCAGTACCCCATATTCCAGATTGCCAATTACTGGGCGACACACACACCTTATGCAGTGTATTACGACGGCAGCAGGATGGCGAGTACGGCTGATTATATTACCAGCCTGGATGATGACGATAATATTCTCTACCTCGGATTTAATAAAAAGGTCACTACCACAGACCTGCTGATCTATATCGACGATACGGACAGCTCCGGGGCGTTTATGACAGGCCCTACCAAGAAGATGTACTGGGGTACTGACGGCAACCATTTCTATGTGAAAAATTTATCCGGCACCACTTTTGGCTCATCAGGCTCTAATGAGTTTTACCTGTACTGGAAGATGGATTTGACCGCTCATGACGGAGAGATTGATCAGTTCAAGTCTTCAGAACTTGACCCGGGTGAAGCTATTTCATCTGCTGATAATTTAGTCAACTCCGCTGCTACTCATATAATGACTCATAGAAGGGCTGTTTTGTCAGGTAGTTGGTATTATACACGGACCTGGGAAGACGCGACCGCTCCTCCGACA
>JAUXBV010000129.1 GCA_030619215.1 Fibrobacterota bacterium
CTTCCGACCATTCAACTATTTTAAGGTATCGATCACTCAATTTCATTTGTTGGCCTCCTTTATGACCGCATCGACATCACGCTCCTGATATCGTTTCGCATCATCACCAAGTTTTCCGCTAATAGTAATTTTTAAACCAGACGGATGTTTGAAGTTCCTGTGACTGCCTTTTCCGCCACGGTTGACAAAACCAGCCTTCTCCAAATCACGCATCAGATTTCTTATTTTTCTTGGCATAGTACTATAATGATACTACATTCTCACAGAAATGTCAACAAAAACTTTCTTTATAACATAAGGTTGAATAGAATTAATTATTTGCGTCCCTTTTATTTAAAATCATTTTAATAACATATTTACACCGTGCTAACAAAAACCAACAGCCCAATTTTGGCACAATTGCAGCATGTCAAGGTAATAGATTGCAGGCACTTGCATCAAACTTTGGGCAGACGTTTCAATTCTAACGGTATTTACAATAAGGAATTTCAAAGAAAATTATGATAATAAGATAAGAATACTGTTCTAACAAAAAACAGAAAGTTTTCAATTTAGAAAATAAACTGGGAAACATTTCTGGAACGTTGCAGCACCCCCTCCCCGTCAAACCCTTTACAGTGTGTTAAACGGAATATCATATCAAACATGAGCTTTCCGTTCATACAATGAGTGTTTATAATTTAAAAATGATGAGGTTTTTATCTTTTAATTCTCTCAACTATCCTCTTCGCCGCCTCATTCATTTTATTCTTATTGGTTTTAAAAAGAAAGTAGTATTGAGATTCACCTTCCAGAACATCTGCGCACAACTCTTCCAGTTCCGCATTCATTCTCTTCAGTGAACGGTTTACGCCAAGAGATTTTAGAGGTAATCCATAAGTAACGAAAGGCAGTGCCTTTTTTCCTTTTAAGGATTTCATTGAATTTAAATATTTAAGTATCACTTTAGAGGCATTAAAACCCCATACTGGTGAGCCGACAAGCACAATATCATATTCATCGATTTCAGGGATTCTGCGAAATTCAATATTTCTTGTCCACGGTTTTGGTATACCCCGGGGACGAAGCAGTTCAATACCATAATCAATACCTGCTTCCCGGAGGTGGTCTGCTATAGTCCGGGCAAATGTGGCGGTGTGACCTGACTGGGAGTAAACGATTATTCCTACTTTCATAGAAGACACTCCTGTAATTATTAATAAAAATTTATTTCATGTATTTCCGGCTTCTTATGTTCATAAGGTATTGAGCTGTACCACTCGTCAATATGTTCATTAAGCTCGAGTATTGGTAATAATGTAACAATAAAGCAGTCGACAACCTGAAGATATTTCGAATCAGTATCTTCTCCTCCGGGTAGTACTTGTGCATTCAGGTTATCGTTGGCAACTCCTTTCAGAACAACACCGTCAAGCATCCTGATTTTATAAATTTTCTCTTTTTTATCTATCATGCTGATGAGGTGCAGCTGAATGTCATTTGCATATAAAGATAAAATAGCTGTTTTTTTAAGGGTCAGGTCTTTTTCAGTTATGAATTTGTTTTTTTTGCCCGGGTGGTGGATAATGAGAGTCCAGGTAAGCAGTGGGAGCTTTGATAATGCGTAAATACTTTCGTAGGTGCAGGGCCTGATCGTTGCCACATTGTATCCTCCGGTTTTTAATATTGCGATCATAACCTGAAGATTAAGGATTTGCGCTTCAGTGCTGTCAGGGAAAGAGGACTCCGAAAGCTGCTTACGGTACGTATTCCACAGGTAGGAGATGGTATCTTTGCTTATTGTATCGTTAAAGGTGCGAAATTGATATTCGAGGCTGTTGATCAGGGTACTGTCTGTAAGGCTCAGTGTTCCAGCCCCGTTGTAGCGGGGGACAAGGCCAATCTTGTTATATTTATTTCCGGATGCACAGTTTAACGAGAGTGCAACGAGGATAAAACAGGGTATGTTTTTAGATAATAATTGTAACAGTCTCATTTACGTTTAAGGAAAAGCTTGGGGTTGTAAAGCATATCTGGTGTAATGATTTTAACTTCGGCCTGCTTTTTTAATGAGAAGCCGTCCGATTCTTCCGCTTTAAAAAGCTGTGTTGTATCGCCGACAACGGAGAAGGTAAAAGATTCGGGATTAATATATTTCCGTGCAGCCTTTAAAATATCTTTTTGTGATAAGGCTTTAATCTTATCAGGATATACTCTGTAGTGGTCTTCGGATCGATTGTAATATTCACTCCACGAATAGGTATCCACAATATCGTCGTTTGAGCGAAACATGGACGGCAGGCCGTCTATCATGACTTTTTTTGCATTGTCCAGCTCTTCTTTGGTAATTCCTTCCTTTACAATTTTTTCAACTTCTTTCAGTGTCAGGGCTATAGCTTTATTAACCGACGGGTGGTTGGTAAAAAAGTTAATATAAAAGGTGGCAGGGAAGATATAATTGGATCCTGCACTCGAATATATCGAGTATGTCAGCCCGGCGTCGGAGCGCACCTTTGCTACAAGGCGCGCGGTAAAGCTGCCGCCGCCCAGTACATGGTTGAAGATTGTCATTGCATAGTAATCGGGGTGCGGTCTGCTAAAGAGAGGCAGGCCGAGCCTGATGTATGCCTGGGAAATTTCCTTGTGAACAATAAGGAATTTTACTGCCGGTTTAACGGCAACAGGCGGGAAATCGAATGGTACGGTATCCTTTAATGCTTTCGGAAAGATCGTTTCCAGTTTTTTTATAAATTTCTTTTTGTCAATATCACCGGATACGGCAAGAATAACATTTTCCGTTTTAAAGACCTCTTTATGAAAAGCGACAAGGTCGTCTCTTGTTACGGCCTTCATGCTTGTTTCGGTTGAAAGCCTGCTGTTTGCCATTCTAGGGTACATGTTTGTTGCATAGGCAGCACCGATAATAGGCTCAGGGTTGTCGAATCTATGTTTAATACTCTGTATTGTTATCTCTCTTTCCTTCTCAATTTTTTCCTTTTCGAAAGTGGGGTGAAACAGTATCTGATCCAGAATGTATAAAGCGGTATCGATAAACTGGGACAGGAATTGTGTTTTCAGTACAAGCTGCGTATTTGATAATGATAAAGAGACTGATATGGCAAAGTGTTCAATGAGTGCGTCCAGGGTATCCGATTGAATTGCTTTGGTGCCGCCTGTCCGCATGAGGTACGCAGCAAATCCGCCGAGTCCTTCCTTACCTGAAGGGTCTTTTATGGAGCCGGTGTTGAAGTAGCCGCTGACGGTTACAAGGGGCAGGGAATGGTCTTCTGCAATATATAAACGCAAGCCATTTGAAAGTGTGGTACGGTATGGCGAACCGAGAGGGATCTCCCAGTCAAGTTTTTTATAGGAGATTTTTGACGGGTGTTTCGGCAGCTTTGCTTTTTTGGCCATTCCGCCGGAAGTAGTAAGCATAAGGAAGATTAATGCTGTTATAGTAATTGCGGAATAATTTTTCATTAATAACCTTCTCCCTTATCAGCTTTATCGTTTTTATCACTGTCCTTTTGCAGCAGAAAGCCTATGGTTTTAAGCTCCGGCGGGAAGTACTGTTTCGCTATTGCGGGTATACTTTCCCGTGTAACAGCTTCGATTTTTTTAGGATACCCAAGCAGGTCTTCCCACGTCCTGAGCCGCTCAAAGTAAGCTAACTGGTCGGATACTACCTCAAGTCTTTTCAGCCTGGTTACAAAATACATCTGAATGGAATTTTTTACCCGCTCCATTTCCCGTTTCTTCGGCTGCTCCTTTTTAAGCTTGTTTATCTCATCAAGTATTGCTTCCTCTACTTTTCCGGGATCCGCATCCGATTTAAGCGTTGCCCACACATGGAAATACCCGTTGTGAAGCCTGATGGCATTGCGCGCGCTCGCATTGGTGCATAATTTTTCCTCATCGACAAGCCTTTTATACAGCCTCCCGCTTCTTCCCGACAGGATTTCCTGAATAACGTCAAGGTTATACAGGTCATCATGAGGGTATCCCGGCGTATGGAACATGATATCAAGGCGCGGCTGCACATCGTCGTAGACAGTAAAGCGCGTTTCGCCGATCGGTTTCGGCTCACGGGTAACAACTTCCTCTTTGGGCTCTTTTGCACGGGGAATTTTCTCAAAATATTTCTTTATAAGCTTCATCGCCTTTTTAGGCTTGACATTTCCCACCAGTACGATAAGGGCATTGTCAGGAGTATAAAAACGGTTGACATGGTCACGGAGCTTGGAGCGGGTGTATGCCCTGATATCAGACATCCAGCCTATTGTCGGAATGCGATACGGGTGCGCCAGGTAAAAATGCGCCATGAACTTTTCCCAGTACCTGTTCAGGGGCCGGTTTTCGTAACGCATGCGTCGCTCTTCGGTAACAACATCTCTCTCACTGTAAAATTCACGCAAAATGGGATTCTGCATCCTGTCAGCCTCAATCCAGCAGAACAGCTCGACCTTATTCTGCGGCAGGGTGACAATATAGGCGGTCATATCATCACCGGTCCAGGCATTCAGATGGGTGCCGCCGTGTTTCATGTATGTTTCCCAGATTTCGTCCTTTTTTATGTATTTCCTCTGCTTTTCAAGAATAGAGAAGATCTGTTTTCTGTAAGCGACAAACTGAGAGTCTGTCTCTACAACACCCTGTTTGCGGAGCTTTGAGATCAGATTGTCCAGAGAGTCAATGGAGGCGATATATTTTTTTTCCTTTTTATAGTCCTTCGTACCCATTGTCCTGGTTCCCTTGAACAGCATATGCTCATACATATGCGAAAGACCGGATGTTCCCGGCCCTTCATACATCGAGCCCATGAAGTAGTACAACCTGCAGGAGACAACCGCGACATTGGTATCCGGGGCGATAATCACCCGGAGGCCGTTGCTTAGGGTGTCATAGTGAACAGGGAGCTTGAGGTCAAAGGCGCTGCCATACACTGCGAATATTAACAGTGCCGGTAAGGTGAGCTTTAGTTTGTTCATAAAAGGTTTCAGGTTTACAGAATTTTATTATGGTTTACAAACTTTAATAGTGAGTTAAGCGGCAGGGCATATTTGATATGAGCTGTCCGCTTTTACTCAATATTATGCCGTTGCGTATTTGCATAACATGGGTATAATGAGTATTTAAAATAGTTGATGGCAATTGTGGTGATGGTGAAGTGAATAGTATTTGGTATGAAAGAGAATAATGTAAAATATTATAGTGTTTGGATTACGATTTGTCAGGTGAAAGCTTACCTTAATCTTAAGTACACGTGTTCATAAATATGCTGACGTTTTTAATCGTCCTCTTCCGTCGTCGAAAAAAGAAAAGAAGGAAAAGACGAGGACGAGGACGAGGACGAGGAGGAGAAGGAAGGTAAAGTGCCTGTGGCACTTGCTTTACCCGAGGAAGATAATAAGTCATGGTACTTTAGTCCCACACAGTGGGGCTTTAGTCCTTTAGGGCTTTCGAACAAGACCACCAATAGAAATTTGCGCAATTCTGCTTTTGTAAAATAACAGGAATTAATCGAATATAAGATTGGTGCGTAATAATAAAATTGCCCCCTCCCAAAAAGTGGGAGAGGGCAATGTCCCTGCTTGTAGTGGGAATCAAAGGGGTGAGGTCTTATCCCTTTATTTCTGAAATAACCTCTGCCCGCTCAACCAGCTTAATAAACTCTGCACGGTAGCCATTATCATCCTGACCCTTTGCACTTTTTGCCATCTCAATGATATTATTGTACTTCAAGCTTCCTTTGAATTCCGAATCGCGAAGCAGCATACCGAATCCTGCAACAGCAGCGGAGAACCGAAGATTCTGTGACAATTTCTTTGAGGTTTTATCCTTTATCGTTTTTACAATGAGCTTGCTTTTATCTTCCTTGGGAGATTTATACCTGAATTTGACAGTCAGCAGTTCATTGGTTGTTTTAGCAGAGGAGTTGATTTTCTGTGACTGATATTTTAACTCGTCAATATCGGGCAGGTCAGCCTTGACACCATGCGGTATTATCTCATAAAGGGCGGTTACGCTGTGTCCTGCGCCAAGCTCACCTGCGTCTTTCTTGTCGTCGTTAAAATCCTCATCCTTCAGTTTACGGTTCTCATAACCAATAAGCCGGTAGGCCTGAACGCGTGATGGATTGAATTCAACCTGTATCTTTACATCTTTTGCTATAGTAAGAAGTGTCCCACCCATTTCGTTGACAAATACCTTTTTTGCTTCCAGAAGGTTGTCGATATAGGCATAATTACCGTTTCCCTTGTCAGCAAGCTTTTCCATTTTGCTGTCTTTGTAGTTGCCGGTGCCAAATCCCAATACCGTAAGGAAAATTCCCTCATTGCGTTTCTCTTCGATCATCCTGACAAGCTCGCCATCGCTTGATGCGCCCACATTGAAATCACCGTCTGTTGCAAGGATAACACGGTTGTTGCCGTCCTTAAGAAAGTTTTCCTTTGCGGTTTTGTAGGCGAGCTGGATACCGGCGCCGCCTGCAGTTGAGCCGCCTGCCTGCAGCTTTTCAAGCGCGGAAATAATTTCACCCTTCTTATCACCCGATGTTGACGGAAGAACAAGGCCTGCTGCGCCCGCGTAAACCGCAATCGCAACTTTATCTTCCCTGCGAAGGTTTTTCACAAGCATTTTAAAGGCCATCTTGAGCAGGGGCAGCTTATCAGGGGAATTCATAGAACCTGACACGTCAAGAAGGAACACAAGGTTGATTGGCGGAAGGGAATCGGTCTCTACCTTCATTCCCTGCAACCCTATGTGGACCAGCTTATGTTTTTCGTTCCAGGGACATGAACCCATTTCCGTTGTTATTGAAAAAGGATCCCCGTTTTTCGGGGCCTTGTAATTATAAGTAAAGTAATTGATCATCTCTTCGATCCGGACTGCATCTTTCGGGGGCAGGGAATTGCTCATGAGGAAGCGGCGCATGTTGCTGTATGATGCTGCATCAACATCTATTGAAAATGTGGACAGGGGCTTGTCTGTGACCTTTAAAAACCGGTTTTCATAAATCCGGTCGTATTCTTCCGTATTAAAGTTGGGAGGCATTTGCATGTATCCACCGCCATAAGTAGAAGGAGCAGCCAAGCCGGCAACACTTTCACATCGCATCATTCGTTTGGCGCAGCTTTTACGCGTTAAATATCGAGGTTGTGGTTTAACTTTTTGTTCAACCATTAGAGCGTCGGCAACAATCGGCTCTACCTCTTTCTCCTCAGTTTGTGTGATGTTTTTATCGTCTTTTGTAACTTGTTTCAGGTCTTTCTCATCGTTTTTCACCGTGGTTGTATTTGACTTCTTAGGATCCTTGGGCTGCTCACGGTCTTTCATGGTGTAGGAAGTTGAACAGGCGCTTATCAAAAGAGCAATAACAGCAAAAAGAACCAGGATAAAGGTGAAAGGCTTGCTATTCATAATGTACTCCTTGTGAAAAAGTGATTGGATTTGTTAAAGGTTTTTAATTATGAAACGTTTTGGCACCATTTGTGTTTCAGAATATTAGACCTGTTGAATTCTGAAAAGTTCCAAAGGTTTATTAAAATTATTTTTTGGTAGGTGGGGGAGTCTCCCTATACCCCGAAGGAGAAGATCAATTGAGGTATAATGCTTCTTAGGCTTGCTTTTTGAGAGTAGTGATTTCGTTGAAACAGAGGTTTTCACGAGAAACTATTGTTAAAAGTGTAGATACGTGTCTTGATCGTGATTTAGTAGTAATTGGTGATTTAATCTATTGTGAAGTATTACAAGGCATAAAAATAAAACGCGAACGGGAAAAGTTTATTCACTTCTGCTATCATTACCCCACTATGAAATGGTAGGATTTCATATCGCAGAAAAGTCATCTGAAAATTACCGGTATCTTAGGTCAAAAGGTGTGACGGTACGAAAAACAATAGACGTTATAATTGGAACATTTTGTGTTGAAAACAATTTACTACTTGTTCACCAAGATAGAGATTTTGACTTTATGGCTTCTCACATCGGACTGAAAATTTTCAACTTATAGGAGCGGA
>JAUXBV010000294.1 GCA_030619215.1 Fibrobacterota bacterium
CCCATTGAAAGTGCAAGGGTTACTATTTTCAATGACAGCACCAATCAGGTCGTTGGAAACACCGTAACCGACAATCTCGGAATATGTTTCTTTGTGGTTGAAGGCGGCCTTTCTTACTACTTATGGGTATCAGCCGATGGGTACTACACCAATCCTCTGCCCTATGTCAGCCCCGATTCCTTTTATGTAGCAAAGTACGACACCACGATGCGTGATATCAAGCTCAAGAAAAAGTCATCCCAGACCATAGTTATCGTTAATGTAAAGGAGGATACCACCCATATACCGATCAAAGACGCTGATGTTGTTATTTTCGACACCTACACAAACCAGGCTTTTTCGCGTGCAATGACCGACGCGGAAGGAAGATGCCTTTTCTTTGTCCAGCCTAATCTACCGTACCATTTAAAGGTCTCTGCCCAGAATTACAGGAGCTCTCCTCCTCCCAATGGAGCACCGGTGCCGTTTCTGGTTGGAGACAGCGGCTCTGTCATGGAACAGGAAGTCATACTCAGGAAAGATTACCTTGCAGTCAATTGCGGGACCATCAGCGGCTATGTACAATCCACTTCAGGTGATTTTCTCGCAGGATGCCTGAACATTGCCATACGGCCGAGCGATTCCATAACTGTGAGCGGGCTTTCCGGCCCGGACGGCTTCTATATCCTCTACAATGTTCCTGCAGGAACATATAACATGGAAGGGTACCTTGAGGGCTGGCACCAGACAACTCCGGTCACCGGTGTCCAGGTAACCGCCGGGAATGTAACAATTGATGTAAATTTTCAGATGGCTGTAAATTACGGGTCATCGCTTGAGGGCAGAATCACTTTTCTTGCATCCCAGAACAGCCAGATTGACATTACACTTGCACATCCGGTTTCGCATGAAGCAATTCCAGGCCTCAATACATTCATGCAGGGCAATCAATCCTATTTTCTCGATTCCATTCCACCGGGGACCTATATCCCCTGGGCAAGCTACTTTAACGACGGGTATGTCATGGACCCAGACTGGATCAGGAAATTCGGATTGCCTATGATGACGTTTGTGTTGGGCGACAGTACCAAGACGCTCAATTTCAGTGTTACCGGTGCCGTACCGATCATATCCCCCACCAATCATCCGGATACCCTGGTTCCCTTTAATATTATGACAGCCACTCCCACATTTAAATGGGAAATTTATCCTTCAACCCAGGAATATATTGTCGGGGTCTACAACTCATACGGTGATCTTATCTGGGGTGGGTACGATACAAGTAACAATGTCCTCCATCCTCAGCTCGGTTCCAAAACTGACTCTGTTGTATTCAACTTTGACAGCTCAGCAACGGAGTCTCTCAAATGGTTCCACTCGTACCGGTGGAAAGTGTGGGCTGACAAAGACGCTGCGCCCGGCGTACAGCAGCTTATTTCGTCTAGCGAGGACTGGCTCGGCCTGTTTATGATTGGTGAAAAGAAGCGGAAGAAGTAGCTGAAATATTGTTTGAAGCGTTGAAGAGTTTTACTGATTTGCAAAAATAGCGTCAGATGATAAAGACGATATAATTATTTGTACGTCCACTTCTATTTCTCGTTTTCTCTTTCTTATAAGTGGTGCCCTCCCCACCAAAAAAATATTCTTATCATTCATTTATTTAAGCAATTAAAAATAAATATCAGCTTTATTCAATTTTCAAAAGAATATCACTGGTTTCTGCAAAGTAATAAGTCCTTAAGACCATTATATTTATAGTGAAAATCCCCTGCTTCTGCCAATTTAATCAGGAAACAGCTTATGAAACTTCTATCAACTATTGTATCAGGTGTAATTAGTATCGTTGTCATAGCAGCGGCAAGTTCCTATAATGAAGATCGTTTTGCAACTGATGTGCGTGTTCGAAAACTCTCGTCAGTTTCAAGTTCAATAACCGATATCACAGGATATAACACATGGGACCATGCCGGTATTCCATTAGGAATTTTTGAAACACAAAAGGCTATTATTTCGCTAAACCTGGGTTACCGCCGTATAAAATGGTCAAATGTCAGTAATTATGATTCAACCCGTATCTTCAATGGGATCATAGCGCCGTATATCCGAGTCGGCCAGCCAGGTATGGTTTTTCTGGATATGTATTATAATATAGACCCGATCGAAATAACGGATGATGATGAAAAACTTTCAATGCCGCTCAACCGGTTCGGCTTATCCATAATCGGCCAGGTTGAAGACGGCAGATTTCAGGTAGGCATTTGCGGACAAGGGTATTACGGCAGGGAGGAATGGAGTGAAAACGGCAACAAACGTATCCTTATGGGCGGTGATGATGTAGGCCTCTTTTTAGGTTTTAAGCTTCACGAGGCAGTGCTTCTTAATGTGTTCGGACATTCAGCGGGATACATTGACACCCTCTTTTTGGATAACGACCAGGCATTTCCGCAGGAGCGCTTCTCATGGCTTCAGCTTCCGGAAGTTAATGTCGCCCTTGATATTGGTATGGATGGCCTGCCCTATATGAGTAACATGAGCATCACCTACTCACATAACAATTTTGTTTACACAATAAAACCTTTTTCTCTCAATAACGGCCTTTCAGATCCTGTTACCGAACAAAGTGACGGCGACGATGCAGACCCGATTGTCAGTGACAGCATAGCCTGGCATATGCAGCATTTGTGGAATGTTTATGTTAACGACATGGTGCATTTCTATCCTGCAGCACAGTTAGGGTACTGGCACAGCAGGTATAAACATATGGAACCGAATGGTGATAACTATCCAATAAATTATGACGGCGATCACCCTGGATATGAATGGAGTACGAAATCATTCAGGTTTGGTATCGGTGGCTCCTGGTGGTTCAGTGAAATTGCTAAAATATGGCTTGAATACAGCTATAATTCCTTGAAACTCGACGTAACCGGTGATAAGCTGGACGCCTATAAAGATGATGTACCGCGAACCAGCGGTTACAGCCGCATTGGCGCAGGTTTCACCACGAATTTTAATAAAATCCCTTATCTCGGTATGCCGGAATCCGCAGGCCTCTATTTCACTTTCGGTTTTCTCTTCACGCAGGATAATGAACTGACCAGCCCGTACCGCTCGCATCCATTTCACCGTATGTATCCAATATATGACAACAGCTCCTCAGACCTGAATGTTGAGTTAAACCGTTATATGCCGTGGGAAGTTATAAAAAACCAATTGCAAACCATGAATTTCAGTTTCGGTATTGGCGCGTCATTCCTGGATAATGTATTTGAAACCGCGCTGCATTTCGGCATTCTAAACCAGCAATACACTGCAGGCAGAAAAGAGGAATACAGGGGATTTGAATTCGGCCTGGATCTCATTTACAACAAATTCGGAACACCGAAAGACAGTACAGATAATTAATTTTCCCTCTTATTACCATTCATTATTTTAATATTTCTTGTTAGTTTTTGAATTGTGTCAATGTTATATTAATTAAGGGAGAAAGTAGTTTTATCAGATCATTGGTTTAACAAGTAGAAGAATATCTTTCCAGTTCGGAGTTGATATTTGAAAAGCAGCAAACATATTAAAATTCTGGGCGCCGGGATTTCCGGCCTGACCGCTGCGATAAATCTTGCCAAATCCGGCTATAAAGTAGAGATATTTGAAAAGCAGAAAGAAGTTGGGAAACGGTTTCATGGTGATTTCCAGGGGCTTTCAAACAAAACAGATCCTCTGGATGCCCTGGAGGGGCTTGTTTCCTGCAACATTGCCGTCAATTTTCCCTATACACCGCTTTGTAATGTTACGCTTACCAATGGTAAAAAGAAGTATGATATAACCTTTAAAAAGCCTTTGCACTACATTGTAAGACGCGGCCCTTTCCCGGGCACGCTTGATTACTGCCTTAAAGAGCAGGCGCTTGATTGTGGAATTACTATTCATTTTAAAGAAACGCTCCTCCCGGAAGATGTGGATATCATAGCAACCGGCCCTATTCCCGGAAATATCCCTGCCGCAGCCAGGGGAATTGTTTTTTCTTCCAGTAGTAAAAATTTAGCCGTAGCGGTTTGCAACGATGACCTGGCGTATAAAGGCTATTCATACTTGCTCGTTGTAAACGGACACGGGTGTATGGCAACAGTGGTATTCAATGAGCTTAAGCGGCTGGAAGAGTGTTTCAAAATGACAAAGGAGTATTTTACCAGCACCTACGACCTTAATATGACCGAGCCTTCTCCAATGGGAGGTGTGGGAAGCTTCTGCAGAAATCCGAAGTACAGGATAGGAAACGCCCTTTGCATCGGTGAAGCTGCTGGCCTGCAGGACTTTGTTGCGGGATTCGGTATGCGATATGCCTTCCAATCCGGATATCTTGCAGCTGAAAGCATTATTCATGGCTTTGATTATGCCGCAGCAGCAAAAGATACATTTTCACGTAAATTAAAGGCCTGTATTGTAAACCGATGGTTGTGGGAAACAGCGCTTAATCATCATGATTACTCATTATTGCTGGATATTATTAACCTCACTGCAAACAGAGCGGATCATACCCCTCATCAGTTCAATCCACTTCAAAGGATCCTGTACCCTTTTGCACTTAACTACATAAAAAAACAATATCACTTCTTAGAAAGCTGATCTCCTGAAATTATCAATAAAAAAATCCTCACCCCGAGAGTGGAGGGTAGGGTGAGGATTTAATCAAGCGAGGATGCTACATCAAGCCAAGTAACCACTCACTATTTATTTCGTTAATAATACATTTATTGTTTTTGTAAAGCCCTTTGCTTCCATTCTGCACAGGTACATCCCGGTCGCAACCTGAGGCAAAGTCATAGAATAACGCCCGGCATTAACACTCTTATTAACCAGCGTCTTTACCTGCTTTCCCTGCAAATTATATAACGATATACGAACCTGATCCTTCCCGGCATTTGCAGGAACCTGGAAATGTATTCGTGAACCGTAAAATCCCAGGTCAAAATAAGTTGGTACCTGTGCACTGATATCGATAACCGGCGTTCCATCATCGAAAATCGTAATATCGTCCACAGAGATGTCACTCTCCCAGCTATCGCCTGTAATCCCACGGAAGCGAAATACCGTACGATCGCTCTTATACGGTATTAAATCCAGTTCCTGCTCAAGCCAGTTATCGCCCTTATTTCCGCTTATAGTAATCACGTCATTCTGCCACTGGCCGTCTACACTGATATCAACATGAAGCTCTCCCATATGATCCTCTCCGGCATTATCACTAAACATATGGTACCAGAAGGATAACGTTGGCTTGGCCAATGCTTTAAAATTGAATTTAGGCGTTGTGTAGTCGAACTTCTTGTTCGGGTTACCATCATCAGCGGCAGAGGCTTCCGTATAGAGATAG
>JAUXBV010000382.1 GCA_030619215.1 Fibrobacterota bacterium
ACACGGTCATCACTGAAGAGAAAAAAGAGCTGAATGTCAGTGAGTTCGTTACAGCAAATGAGCTGGCAAATATGATGGGCATAAAAGCCTCTGAGGTAATTGCCAAATGCCTTGAGATGGGTCTGCTTGTTACCATAAATCAGCGCCTGGACTTTGAAACGATTGAATTGGTTGCGGATGAGTTCAGCTATATCGCAAAGCTGATGAGTGAGTATGCTTCGGAGGAAGAGGATGATTCGGTTGATGATAGCAAGTTTGAAACAAAACCCCGATCACCGGTTATTACCATAATGGGACATGTGGATCATGGGAAAACATCTGTTCTTGACTATATTCGTAAGAGCAATGTTATAGCTGGTGAAGCAGGCGGCATAACACAGCATATCGCTGCGTATGAAGTAACAACAAGCCATGGAAGCGTAACGTTTCTTGATACCCCCGGCCATGAAGCATTTACTGCAATGCGTGCCAGGGGTTCTCAGGTCACTGACGTTGTTGTTCTTATTGTCGCGGCTGATTCGGGAGTAATGCCTCAGACGAAAGAGGCGATTGACCATGCAAAAGCTGCAAATGTTCCTGTTATTGTTGCAATTAATAAAATCGATCTTCCCAGCGCGAACATTGACAAAGTTAAAAGTGAGCTTGCTCAATACGGAGTGGCGGTTTCAGATTACGGTGGACAGGTATCATGTGTTGAGATATCAGCAAAAACAGGCGAGGGAATTGACAAGCTCCTGGAAATGCTTGCTCTCGAAACGGAGATCCTTGAGCTCAAGGCACCCTATGAGGGGAAGGCACGGGGTGTGGTTATTGAAGCGGAACTCGACAAAGGGAAGGGCGCCATCGCGACTATTTTGATCCAACGGGGAATGTTGGTGAAAGGAGATCCGTTTATAACCGGTATTCATAGCGGTCGCGTTCGTGACCTTTTTAATGAACGTGGTGTTTCTGTTGAAAGCGCCGGACCTTCTCAACCGGTTGTGGTTCTCGGGTTATCCGGAACCCCACAGGCAGGGGATTCTTTTAAAGTAGCCGACGATGAGAAAGAGGCGCGCGAAATAAGTGCAAGGCGCCGCCTTGCCCAAAAGGAGAGAGAATTAAGAAAAATCGGCTCCTTATCTTTGGAGCACCTCTATGAAGCAATAAAGGAAGGACAGGTACAGACGCTCAATCTTATTATTAAAGGCGATGTCGACGGTTCCGTTGAAGCGTTAGCCGCATCATTGGAAAAATTAACCACTCCTGAAATAAGAGTAAACGTTATTCATAAAAGTGTTGGAGCCATAAAAGAGGCTGATATTATGCTGGCAACAGCTTCAAATGCGGTTATCGTGGGTTTTCATCTCAATCCTAATACCAAGATTAGAGAGATAGCCAAAAAAGAGGGCGTTGATATTCGTACCTACCGTATTATCTATGAGGCGGTTGAGCAGATAAGGGATGCGATGGAAGGTATGCTGGCGCCTGAGATTAAAGAGAAAATCCTTGGAACGCTTGAAATAAGACAGGTCTTTAAGGTATCAAAAGTCGGCCTGATAGCCGGATGTATCGTTTCCTCCGGCGTCGCTATCCGTAAAAACCGTGTGCGCGTGATACGTGATGATGTTGAGATTGCCGACTCCACCGTTTCCTCGCTGAAGCGGCTTAAGGATGACGTCAAGGAGGTGCAGAGCGGATATGAATGCGGGTTGACGTTAGATGGTTTTTTAGATTATAAGGAAGGTGACCGCCTTGAAGTCTACGAAAAGATTGAAGTAGCCAGAAAGCTGACTGTAGCTGGAAAGAGTAAAAAGTAATGTCCCAATCGAGATGGCATGTTGAACATATAAAAGAGCATTTGCACAGGGAAATAGCCTGGGCTATTTCCAATAAAGTAAATGATCCCTGTATTTGTGATTTAGTGACGGTAACTGATATGAAGCTTGCTCCCGATACGCGAAATGCAACAGTATATGTCAGTGTATATGGAGATAATGAACAAAAAGAAAAAGCAATTTCAGCTCTAAACCGCGCCGCTCCTTTTATTCAGAGATGTATTTCTCCTCGAATTTCTTTAAAAAATTTTCCAAAGCTGTACTTTAAAATTGACTCCTCCCTGGAACGGGGCCGACATATTAACTCATTACTCGAGCAAGTTAAGGATGACCTGGTCTAAACTCCAAAATATAATAGAGAATAACCAATCATTTTTACTGTCATCTCATATCAACCCTGACGGAGACAGCATCTGCTCCCAACTCGCGCTTTACTGGTACCTGACATCGCTGAAAAAAGATGTGGTGATATATAATCAGGACCCCGTACCGGATAAGTTCCATTTTCTTCATGATTCCGATAAGATTATCAATAAGCTTCCTCAAAGAGCCTTTGAGGTCTTTGTAATTATAGATGCTTCCAACTCTGAAAGACTGGGCTGGGACGCTAGCGGAAAGACAGCATCCCTGGTAGTTGTCATTGATCATCACCGGGACAATTCGTATGAAGGCGATTTAAATATTGTGGAAATTAACGCATCTGCAACCAGCGAGATACTGTATAAATTTTTTAAGGAATGCTCGATTAACTATCCGCCGTATGTTGCAGAAGCGCTCTACGCGGGGATACTGACTGACACAGGGGGATTTCAATTCTCCAACACAAACAACTATGTTTTACGCATATGTGCCGAGTTGTCGGAAAAGGGTGCAAATTGTTCGGAGATTTACCGCGAGATTTACTCATCTTACAGCCCTGCCGGCTTACAGCTACGTGCGAGGATATGGTCGACATTACAGTTTTACCGTGATAACCGTATCAGCTCTATGGAAATGCAGGAGTCCCTGGTTGACAAGTCCGGTGCAAACAGGGGTGAAGTTGAAGGCATGTCCGACCTTGCATTGACTGCGGCGGATGTTGAGGTAGGCATGTTTATTAAATATAATGACTCAAGCACCCATTTCAGCCTGCGGTCAAAAGGGGCTGTTGATGTGGGAAAAGTCGCACAGGTTATTCCAGGCGGTGGTGGGCACACATGCGCAGCGGGATGCACGATTGACCTTCCGGTTGAAGAAGCAAAGAAGAAAATGCTTGAGCTAATTGAAAAGGAGCTAGGATAGCTTTTGAACGGCTTTTTATATATTGATAAACCTAAAGGCCCCAGCTCTTTTGATATAATCAGAATTGTAAGGCAGGCCATCGGAATAAAGAAAATCGGACATAACGGCACGTTAGATCCGGAAGCGACAGGCCTTTTAGTTCTTGCACTTGGCAAGGCAACACGCCTATTACCCTATCTGCAATCCGAACCTAAAACATACGAATTCAGCGTCCAGTTCGGCAAAACAACGGATACGTTAGACAGCGTGGGCTCCGTTACCGAAGAGGGCAAGCCGATACCTTCTGCAGGGGCATTGGCCGGGGCAGTTGAGTCTTTTCAGGGCAGGATTATTCAGACGCCGCCGCTTTATTCGGCCGTTAAGATAAAGGGGAAGCCGGCATATAAGCTGGCGAGGCAGAATAAAGTATTTGACATGCCACAAAGAGAGGTGACGATACATTCTCTGCAATTGCTTGGTTATGATAAGGAAAAGGGGGAGGCTTTTTTCCGGGCAGCATGCTCAAAGGGTACCTACATACGCTCCCTGGCAAGGGACATTGCTTTAAAGACGGGTACTATCGGATACGCATCATCGATCAGGAGAGTAGCAGCAGGGGATTTCAGTGTGCAAGATGCCGCAACAATTGATAACGTTCAGAAAGACAGCCAAAAGCATATTGTGACGGTTAACAGGGCTTTCGCTTCTTTTCCGTCATATATGGCGTCACCTTTACAAATAAAGGAGTTGTCTCATGGCAATGAAATTGAAGTTGATAACAATGATAACAGCCCTGTTTTATTTGTCTATTCGCAAAAGAAGGAATTAATTGCGGTTGCAGAGAGCAGTTCGCAGTCCAGGTATCACCCGGTGAAAGTATTTATATAATCATGAAAATTATTCGATGCAATGAAACAACTCCTCAAATAGAGAAAAGCGTTCTCTCAGTCGGAAACTTTGACGGTGTTCATAACGGGCATCAGTTTCTTATTAAAAAAATTTGTGAAAGAGCAGTGTCTCATAATGCTTCTTCCGTAATCATAACATTTGAGCCGCATACCCGGGCATTTCTTAATCCTGAACAGACGCCGCCGCGCCTTACAACATTTGATGAAAAAGCACTAATCCTGCGCAATTTCAATATTGATTATCTAATTTGCATTTCCTTTAACAAACAACTGGCAGACCTGTCTCCGGAGGCTTTTATTAAAGACATTCTTATGCATCGTTTCAGAGCAGTTGAATGGGTTGTCGGTGAAAACCACATGTTTGGTAAAGACAGAAGGGGAGATAATAACTTTTTGCATAATTTGGATGCCAGAAACC
>JAUXBV010000160.1 GCA_030619215.1 Fibrobacterota bacterium
ACCGGCATGGATTATGAAAGTTATCAGGACAGCGGAGTATTTGCCTATACCTTTGACGCATACGGTAACGGCTATAAAGACAAATGGTTTTACAATTATAATATCTATTTAAATATACCGGAGGATGAGCGGCGCCAGACACTGCAGCGCTTCAGGGTCGCAACCGGTTATACCAAGAGTTTTCAGATGAGCCTGGGAGACAACTGGCCGACGTATAACTCTTTTATTCTTGACGGCCAATGCCTGCGCGGCGTTGAGCTTAATTTAAAAACACCGAAGAGATATGCAAACCTGGATTTTGTCATTGGCAGGAGCAAAAGATCCGTTGACCCCTATATTTTCGACAAACATGGCCTCGACTCAACCATACAGGCCGACACATCAGGATCGTTTGACCATAACGACTCCGTATCATTTTTTGAGAACGGTACCTATCAGAGAAAGATGTGGGCTAGCCGGCTCCATTTCGGTACGGGAAGAATCTTCAAACTGGGTTTTGACTTCTTAAAAGCCAAAGATGACGTATCTTCAATTACGCAGATATTCCGCATAGATACCTCATACCAGACCCAAATCGACACTCTCACCAGTGATACCATAACAGATACTATTGTCAACAGGACTGTGATAGGGAAGACGCCGAAAGATAATATCGTTATCGGCTCTGATATCAGTATCAATCTCTGGAAACGCCGCGTATCGCTGTTTTCCAACTATGCGTTCAGCCTCTTTACAGATAACATCCTCGGCGGCGCTGCCACGGAAGAGCAGATCAGCGATGTTGCAGGCAAAGACGTCTCTTTGATATTCCGGCCGAAGGACATTGACAAAATATTCATTGTCAACGAAACCACTGTTCCGCTCCCCATACCCTCCGATGCAAGTCAGAAAATTAACATGGGCTCCCTGGGTAATGCCTCGGCATGGGATATTGGATTCAGGGTCAACTTGCCTTTCAATACCTTTCAGGAGATGTTTGAGTTCAAATATTTCTTCTTGGGGCCGAACTACAACTCCCTGGGAAATGAGTTTTTGTCCATCAATAAGGCAGGTTTTCAGTTTATAGAAGAGCTAAGGCTTTTTAACGGGAAGATTTACCTGAAAGGCGATATAAAATATTATAAAGATGACCTTTACAGCGTCACATCAGACCCTACCAGGAAGTTTACCGTTAATTTTCTCGCTTCTGTCATGTGGAGCAGTAACATACCGTACTTTACCTTTATGATGGTATCAAATGATGAATTAACCGAGACTTCACAGAGTTCAACTATCCCCCGCAGGGACAATGGATTTAACTCGATAGGAACAACTATACAATACACAAAGGATTTCAGTAAATCTTCTCACACAGCAATACTGACCTATAATTTCAATAACTATAATTCAAAAGTATTAACCATGGATTCCCTGGAATTGAATAAAGTAAGCAAATACTCCTTGCGCGGAAATAATGGAATGTTTACGGTAACGAGCAGTTTTAAAGACCTCCCGATACAGACCCGTGCCGGCCTTTCAGGTTTTCTCTCAACTGGCGACTACCCCCTCAACAGGATATCACCCTCCGCAGGGGTAACCTGGAATATACGCCCCAGTAAAATGTACGCAAACGCTGATATCGGCTTTGAGCGTGTAGACGATGCACAATATGATCCGGAGCATTACTGGAATATCAAGTCAAGCTTTACCTATGATATAACACCACGCCACTCCCTATACGCTGAAGCAGCGCTGGACAGGCAACTGAAGAAGAATTTTATTGACAGGAATTTTCAGGTTACGTATGAGTTTCGGTATTAACGCTGCGCTCACGTGCCGGCAAAGCCGGTCGTGTGTAGCGATTTGATTCATTTAATATTTCATCTAGTAAGTGCAATTTTCTGACAGAATCTATTAATATTCTTTTTTTTGCCTCATAAGTGGTGAACATTTCTTCTTGTTTTTCTGTCAATTCACTGTCGTATTTCGATTCTATTAGTATCTTGTCACTCGTGTAAAAATCTATCTCAATGCCACCTTCATATAAGTAATAAAGATCTTTCTGATTCTTCAGTTTCAAGTAAAGGTAGTTTTCAAAATAGCTGCCAAGGTCCCTTTCACCTATAAACAGGTGTTTTATTCCTAAATCACAAGCGTATATTTTCTTTGCTGAAAGCAATTTTTCATTTGTTTTTCCCCATCGTGGCAGGAGATGAATCAAATATGTTTCTACAAAGTAATTCAAATATCTTCTTGCTGTATCAGGTGATATTTTCAAAATGTTGGCAATCTTATTGATGCTATACTGTTTTCCACTTCTTTCCATGAGAAGTGTGTAAAAATCCCTCATTAGCTGATGATTCTTTAATCCACGAAATGCGGTAATATCCTTTTGGATGATATCATCTATCAAGTTCATCAGATATTCTCGATTTGGGTTTAGAACATTTTCCGGTAATCCGCCTTCTCTTATGTAATCCTTGAAATAAGCTTCGTTCAGAATATCGTCTCTCTTTTTTATAATAATTTTTTTAAAAGTTTTATATTCGTCAAAATCTAATGGTTGAATCTCAACGGTTATGGCTCGGCCGGTTAGAAATGCTTTTTTATCTTTTAATAATGAACTGGATGATGATGTTGCGAATATTTTAATATTGAATTTGTCATACAAATTCTTCAGTTGTTGATGGTAATCTGCTTGATACGTGATTTCATCAAGGAACAGATATACTTTTTCATCTGTTCTTATTTTGTGTATTTTCTTGTACTCATTAATTATTTCGAAAAGATTTTTTTGTAGCAGTAAATAATCATCAACACTTACATAGAGGATATTTGTTCTGTTGATACCTCTATTCAGAAGCTCCCTTATAATGATTTTCATTAGTGTCGTTTTGCCGACTCTTCTTAACCCGGTTAAAAATATTATGTGTTTACCGTCGATGTATTGTTTCAAGAATTGGGTATATCGCGTCCGTTCGAAGATGTTTTTTAATTCAAATTCATCTTCCCACCAGGGATTATATTGATATAATAATTCTTCCATGTTTAAAATATACGATTGCAGCGTATAAATAGCAAGATTTTTATACGATTAATTTAACGACGGGTGGCCATTGTGAATTATTTATAAATAGATATAAGCGTGTGCCACTGTTCAGGGGAACAGTGGCACACGCTTTCAATAATTTTCACACGGATTTGATATTCAGGCCCGTTGGGCGCTTGCATTATGACCTACCCGAGCAAATCCACGCCCGTGCCAGCTTCGCCTGTTCGAATGTCACCGGGATCGTCGCTGTATCGACAATTTCCCGCAAAAATCGGGTTTTTAACTGTGGAAAGAGACGTTCTATGTGATAGCGTATATCAGGAGGTACGAACAGGTCAATATCGATATCCCGCTCATCAAGAATCAGGCGCTCGATATGGTCGGTAACGGTTCTTTCGTGCAATCCACGCTGAAGAGCTATCTCGTTTACATCCAGCTTCTGTTGCAGTAGTTCCCATGTAGCTTCCACGGTCGGGCTGCAGAGGTCCCTGTTTTTGGAGGGAGCGCGGTAAGATACAACTGCCGGGGCCCGGCCTTTATCCGGTGGCTGCCTGCCGGTATACGATGCTATCTCCTTTATAAATGCGTCACAGTAGGCGGTGAGCTTTGTCTCCCCAATCCCGTAAATAGTGCGCATGACATTTTCGTTTACCGGTTTTTTACGGGCCATCTCCTGCAGGGTACGGTCGGGGAAGATCACATACGGCGGAACATTGTGTTCGTGTGCCAGCCGTCGCCGCAGTTGTCGAAGGCGCTCAAAAAGATCCGGATCGCCCTCTTCCGCCTGCTTCACTGCCTGTGGTTGAGGAGCCTCTTTAAGCCGCTGTACAGTCAGCGTTTTTCCGTGCTTCAGAACGGCAGAGGCTGAGTCGGTGAGTTTCAGCACCGGATACTTTCCGCCGGTCATGCTTATAATATCTTCTGCCAGCAGGTCGTCCACAATCTGTCTCCATAAGCGTTTTGTAAGGCCCTTACCCACACCATAGGTAGGCAGGCGATCATGGCCGAGGCCGCGGATTTTTTTTGTATTGGCGCCGCAGACAATATCAACGATGTGGCCGGCGCCAAAGTATTGTCCGGTGCGAACAATGGCGGAGAGAAGCATCCCGGCCTCTCCGGTAATGTCGATTTGTTCCATGGAACCGGTACAGACGTCGCAGGCGCCGCAGTTATGTTTTGTAAACTCTTCGCCAAAATAGGCAAGGATTTTACGGCGCCGGCATTTCGCGGTATTGCCCGAATACAGCGCCATCTCGTTGAGTGAGGCTCGCAGGCGGTCCTGCTCGGTAAGGTTTTCCACCTGGTCAATAAAATACCGGATTTTTTGAATATCACCGCGGCCGAAAAAGAGCACACAGTGTGCAGGCTCACCGTCCCTGCCGGCACGGCCGGTCTCCTGGTAGTAAGCCTCCATATTTTTAGGCAGGTCGCCATGCACTATGAAACGGACGTTAGGTTTGTCAATACCCATGCCAAAGGCTATGGTGGCAACGATTACATCAACCTCATCGCGATTAAAGGCTTCCTGGTTGTGTTGACGTATGGTATCATTCAGCCCGGCATGGTAGGGCAGGGCGTCAATACCCGAATCAGCGAGGATTTCAACGGTTGCATCCACACTCTTACGGGTCGTGCGGTATACAATTCCAGCCTGACCTTTACGGGCCTGAACAAAATCAACAATCTGCGTTTCCACGTCGTTTTTCGGCACCACTTCGTAAAAAAGGTTCGGCCGGTCAAAGGACGCACGAACACTATGCGGGGAGCGCAGGGAAAGCTGGCGGGTTATATCCTGCTGAACCCTGTGTGTCGCGGTCGCCGTGAATGCGGCAATCGGCACCTTGGGAAAGTGTTTTGCGATTTCTGAGAGATAGAGGTAGTCCGGCCGGAAGTCGTGACCCCACTCCGAAATGCAGTGCGCTTCGTCAATAGCCACCAAGCAGAGAGGCACGCGCTTGAGATTGTTCAGAAACGTCTCCATGGCAAATCGCTCGGGCGAGACGTAAAGCAGGTCAAGCTCACCCGCTCTGAGCCTGCGGAATATCCTGATACGCTCTTGTTCGGTTTGCGCGCTGGTGATACTGGCAGCATGAAGGCCGGTCGTTACAGCCGCGTCAACCTGATCCTTCATCAGGGATATCAGCGGACTGATAACCATACACGTCCCTGACATCAGATAGGCGGGGAGCTGATAGCACAACGATTTGCCACCGCCGGTCGGCATGACTGCAATGCAGTCCCGGCCATTGAGTATAGCGTGTAATATCTGCTTCTGGTCGGGTTTGAATCCGTCAAACCCGAAAACTCCTTTTAATGCCTTTACAAGTGACGCATCGTCGGTTTTTGGCCCTGCCATCTTCATGGGTGAGGCTTTTTTATCATCAGCAACTATAGGTTTAACCTCAGGCCAGGTGCCAGCTTCCAGCTCAACAACCCCGGCAATCAGCTTCCAGCAGGGATCTTCATCGCTCTGCCACCCCTCCCTCCTAAAGGGCATACTCAGGCTGGCTGTTACCACGCAGTGCGTACCGGGTATATAACCCTGCTCCAGCTTTTCAGTCAATACCGGGTCTGTAATGCGTGCAGTCATCCGCTCACCAAAAGGAGATACAAACGAACCGCTCCATTTGTGTCCTCCCTGTGCACTGAGGCCTGTGCTGAAAGCTTCGAACTCAAAAGCCTCAACAAGTTGAAGCGTCAGCCGCTCTTTAAAGGGCAGAGACTGCAGGTACTGGACAGTTACAAAGTTTTCGCTGTTATGCAGAATAGCACGGTCACTTGAACAATAGGGTAAAAGCCTGTCCGAATTGAAAGTTTCCTTAAACCGCCACTTCCCGGAAAGGATCGAGAGGTTTTCGCACTCGAATCCGTAATCGGGGCCATTTTGCGCGAGCGGAATTCCCACGACGTCTCCCAGTAACGGCATCCTGCCGTCTATCAGCAGGGTATTTCGTTCAACACGGCCGTCTTCCAAACCGGAAACCGGCCGTATCCACTCGCCTGTGGAAGAATCGATTCCCGCGAAACAGTACGCACCGTGCTTACGGGAGTTGGCCAGACACAGTATTGCCCTCAGAGATGACATATAACAATGCCTCCCATTGTTTCTCGAAAGTATTCTGCAACAAGGCGTCTGTGGCAATGCAGGGATTCGGCTTCAGAGCAAAGCAGGCAGGCTCTGTCAAGGGTTTTTTTGCCTATACTTTCTTCTATTGAACGTTGCTGAAGAAGGGTGGTAAATTCCCGCTCGTACGTATCCCACTCTATTGTTTTTTTCCGGTAGGCTTTTAAAAGCTCCTCTGTCGGCGCAAAATCCGGGCGATGAGTATAGTCTATATTGTCAATTTTCTTAAGAAAATACTGAAGGTCAGGGAGCTTTGCAAACCCCGCCAGTTGTGAAGTATTGTTAAGGCGTATATCAATAACATTTCGTATGTCGTTGTTGCGGAGAGTTGTAAAGAATTGTTCCGCGCTCTTTTTTGTAAAGCCGATTGTGTAAAGCCTTATATCACTCATTGTTTTTCTCCGTGTAAGCTATCTTTTTACTCTGAATATCGTAAGCCCGCAGGACCAGTTCTTCATCGGATGCGAAAAGATCGTTATCCTGAATATTAAGCGCCTGCATCAGGCGCCGTTCCGCATCTTTATTATCTTCCAGACTGCCGTCCTCCAAAATATGCTTAATAGTTATACCCCAAGGCCGGAGGTTGCGGCAGACGAGGATCATACGGTGGCAGGTAATGGGGTCTTTTTCCGCGCACAATAATGAGACGAGAAACGATTCCCTTCCCATGCGAAGACGCTCAAGGCCGCTTTGAAAAATTTTACTTTCAGCGACAAGGTCGAACTGCACCTGCCCTTTGATATAGCAGCTTTTATCGGACGAGCGTGCACCAAGCTCTTTTCCCAGAAAAACATATTCCATCCCGGCTGCACGAAGCTCGTTCTGCAGCGGCTCGCGGTTAAACTGCGGGGTATAGCTGCTGTAGGGAGAGGAACGAACATCAGCCACAGCAGATACCGAGTGCATCGAAAGCAGCTCGATGAGCCGCGGTACGGTATGAGTGGAGTGGCCGATGGTATAAAGTACGCTCATAATATCGTTTTGGGTTTATAAACAGCTTCTTTTTTAAGCTTCTTGTTATGAAATATAATATAATTAAAAGCTATTTTGTATTTATTAATATATGTATTGACAATGCACATATAATTGTGTATACTTTATACAGGAGGTGATATGTATGAGTCGATTAAATATTACATTACCAGACAAAATTGCTGAAAAATTGGCTACAAAACCCAATAAAAGCCGTTTTATTG
>JAUXBV010000474.1 GCA_030619215.1 Fibrobacterota bacterium
ATTTGAGAATGTGGCAACATGCTTTTTTTCGATATTTCTGAAAAGGTAATCACTATAGATTTTTGAAATCTCACATCTGCAGGTTCTCGTGCCTTTCAAGGTCATTGCAAGGTTTTTGATTTCAGGATTACCTGCCTGAATTGTCACGGTTGAAGATAACCAATTTTTTAAATTACTTTTTTTAACTGATAAATTTTTCGTATGGCATTTTTTGTTTAAATTTTTTAACAGGTATTTATTATCCCTGTAATCATAAAATCTCATAACCGATTTATGAATCTTTGCGCCGGGCTTTACCGTAAGCGCTATCGTTTCATTACTTTTCTGCGCGCGGTCTATGGGAATACGAAACAGCTCATACAAATAATCAACCTTTGCTTTCTTTTTATCTTTGCCGCTTTCTTTTTTGTCATCAGCCCCATATCGTTTAGCCACAAAAATAGGAGGTACTTCCTGTAAAACTATCCTGCCGCTTGCGTCAACTTCATGACGCTCATCCATGTTGACCAGGTCATTATGACTGATAAAAACATAGTTAATATTCTTTTTATCAGGAACAGCCGTACACTTTGCGGTTATTATCATATTTTTTGCAGAGGTTAACTCAAAAAGCGTATCTTTCCACTCCTGCCCTGTTGATATATTCCTTTTATTGATCCCTTCCTGAATAGTATAAGACGTATTTAAATTCCCGCTGACTTTATCTATTGTTCTTGAATTTGCCATACCCCCTGCTGTAATGGTAAGTTGCCATATATCCTTTTCCTTTTTCGCAAGCTCCCACGATGCAACGCCGCTCTGGCTCTTTAATTTCTGTGACGCACTGATCAGGAAACCATTCAAGTCATATACACGTGTTTCATCCATCTCCATTCCGCCAAAATTCCCCGCTGCAACAGCATCAGCAGATATTGTTATGCTTTGGGATACGATAATTATCTTATTTACACTGTCCACTTTTACTTTACTGTAAAGCATACCAACCCTTGTATCCATTATAAATACGACCAGGGTATCATCCGAAGACAGTATTGACCAGTCAATGTCTTTGCCGGTAACCGGCGAGGGAATAATTACAGACAGGAAAAAGGGGATAATAAAAAGAAGCAGGTTGTTTTGATTCCTGCTGCGGGAATTGTGAATCAGGTTATAAACCCTGCTCTTTGTTTTGGTTTGCATTCCGGTATTCTTCAAATGTTAGTCCTGTTATCTCTCTAAATTTCTGCTGAAAAAGTTTTTTATCAGTAAAGCCAATGTCCAAAGCTGTTTCATCAGCTTCAATACCGGGCCTTTTATTTAAAATACTCTTTGCCCGGTTTATCCTTACCTGAGCTATAAATTCCAAAACGCTCATTCCCAGCTCTTTTTCAAAAAGCGCTTCAAGAAATGCAGGCCCCGTTACAAGCTCTTCACACATAGACTCAATTGTCAGGTCTGAGTCACGGTAGTTCTCTTCCATATATTTACAGGCAAGCTGAACCTCCCTGTCCATTACAGAAAGCCTTGTAGAAGTGAGAAAGCGCTCATTATCCTTTCTCCTCCTGTAAAAGAATACGGTGTACAGTACGATTCCGCAACTGATAAATAAAACAATGAAATATTTAAAATATCCGAAAGTTGTCCGTAAAACTTTCCTTAAGCTATTTCTTGTCATCTCTATGGTTCTTCTGGACAAACTTCCGTTTACACCTTTTTCTTTTTTTACATCAACCCCTGCTGCCGGCAAGGTGTCGGGGATCTGATTTGGTAAAGCGGTATCCTGCACCTGCAAAGAATCAGCGCCTGAAATAGCAATAGGGGTATCAACAACCGAAGAATCCGCTAACGCAATCTCATCTTCTCCCACTCCACTGTCAACAGCGTGAAGAGAATCTGCAACAGCGGAATCCTGAGCATTTGTAGGTAAATAGAATGAATAACAGGTAAGAAAGGTAATAAACAGGCATCGGTGCATAGTCTATTGCTCTCTGTATCTTGCCATCTGCTCGGTAAGCATCACTCCATAATTATTACCTAATATCTCTATTTTCGCTTTCAGCTTATTACACACTGCTAAAACGTCCGTATACTCCCTGCTTTTTACTTTTTGCCAAAGCTCTTTAAGAACGTTTTTATTAAGGATTTCATTGGTAGATATCTCAAAATGCAGGGTCGACCTTTCCAGTATCCTCTTGTAGGCATCCTGAATCATCTGCATGGCTTCCCCGCTGAGGGCCCGGTCAAACTTGTTGACAAGAGAATTGACAATATTAAAAAGGTGAATCCTGAAAAAATTACTATTGTAAATATAATACCTCTTATTTTTATAGACCTTCGGGTCATAATAATACTCCCCAATAACGATGCCGCGGGTTGTTTTTACAACCGACTTCGGAAACGGCGCTTTTATGATAACCTTTTCCTTTTCTGTTACGGAAGGGAACTCACCAAACAGGTCTATGTCTCTATTAAGAAAGTCGGTCTCTTCCTTGGCGGCGTCACGCGCTTCATCAGTTTTTATCTCTTTTGTGTCACCAGGTTCAAATACTTCATAATCTCCAAGATCTTCCCTTTTTATTTCCTGTGTTTTTTCTACGTCATCAACGTCTACCGCTTCTTTTATTTTGTCTTTTACTTCATCTTTTATTCTTCCTTCTGCTTCCACTTCTTCTTTCTGCTCTTTCACCTCATCCTCAGCTTTTTCTTCCGGGAGTTCCTTCTCCAATAATAGATCGGACCCTGAGCTCTCCTGGGAAGAGAGTATAATCTCATACAAGCCGTTTACCACTTCGTTCGCATTAACACGCAACTCTTTTTGCAGCTGTTTTTCTATTAATGTTAATTCCTGCTCCTTAACCTTTAATTCGGACAGTTTAATATCCAAACGCTCCATCTCACTGGAACAATCTGTTAACTCCTGTTTTACCATTGCAATCTCCGAGTCCCTTTTCCTTTTTTCCTCAAGAAGCTCCCGCGAATCCCTGCTTACCTTTTTTATATGCTCTTCCTTATTCCGGAGCGAATTAAGCTTCTCCTGATAAAAACCGATAAGCAGGTCAATGGTACTATGTTCATTTTCCTCATCCAAATTCTTTTTCAGCGACCAGAGTTGCTCTAATGCAACTTTTGAATTTTCCTTTTCATTATTTAATATTTTTTCAACAATATCATACATGCTTTCAGAGACCGAAGATGCCCGCGTGTCAAGGAGAATCGAATAAAGCTTGTTGGCGTCCGGTGTGCTTCCTGTTGTACCGAACGCGGGCTTTCCAATATTTGAAAGATTATTCATATTTCCTTCCTTTTCTGTTAATGAACGTCCATTTTCTCAAATATCCAATTCTGTGTACCTATATAGTTTAAATAAAAATGATACTTTTGTCAAGATATATTTTTATATAACGTCATTATAAACAACTGGTTACAAATGTGTTGTATAGTATTGCATTAAGAGTACTACATATTGTATTGTAAAATATGTAAATTACTTGCATGAGTCCTGTCATTCAGAGATGGAGCTGTATATTTCAGCAAGGTGCTGATCGCTCTCGATTAAATCAATATCCGTAAAACCGGCCTCAAGGGCATGCAAGAGAAACTCCTTTGCCTTTTCCTTATCGTTTTTCATTGCACTGATTTTTGCAAGCTGACACCACCCTTCAAAGCAATCCTGGTTATCCTGTAGATAGCTTTTAATAAGCTGTTCGGCAATATCAACCTCATTCTTTTCTATCAA
>JAUXBV010000370.1 GCA_030619215.1 Fibrobacterota bacterium
CCGATGAATGATTTCCTACTTTTGTATTCGGCAGTTCATCTGCTATCCCAATAATTAATACGGCAAAATTTATTAAACATTCTTCCAATTCAAATTTATCAATCAGCTTTTAACTTCTTAAATCTAAAATCGTTAATCCTTGCGAAGTCCCGATATTTTTATTCGGGATTCTTAAATCAATTTCTATTTCAGCCTTTTTTCACTTGCGTATAATAAATATTATCACTCTGTCCTTTATTGCCATAATACGCATTATAATATAATTTTATTCACTCAAGCCCGTAACCTTTTGAGCTTGTAAAACTGCATTTACATTTTCCAAGAAAAATTGATACCATGGAAAAAATAGTTGTCACTCCTCTCATGGGTATGGGCGATACCCTGATGACAACACCTGCGTTGCAACTGATTAAGGAGAACAGACCTGACTGTGAAATTACCTACTTTACCTTTAACCGCGCAACACAGGAAGTACTGCTGAACAACCCCCACATCGACCACCTGCACTACCATCCCATTAAAGCGGTCAACTTTGTGAAAGCCACACTCCACGTACTGACCCACTTCTCTTTCCGGTTTGACACCTGTATCAACTTCTATCCCTCAAACCGCATCCAGTACAGCGCATTTGCCTTCATGACCGGCGCAAAAAAGAGAATAGGCCATACCTACCTGAAGAAGAATTTCTCCCAGCTAAACTGGCTTAAAAACGAGACTATTCGCGAAGATTATAACGCTCATTGCGTTATGGAAAACGCACGCCTGCTAAAATTCCTCGGTATTGAAGTGGATACAGAAAAAATACCGCCTATGCACATCTACCTTACCGACGATGAAAAATTTACCGGCGAATCCTTCCGGGAATCAATGAAACACTCCCCTATTGTCGGCATTCACACCGGAACCAGCACCTTTAAAAACCAGGACAAACGAAGATGGCCAAAAGAGTACTTTGTCCGTTTAATAGACTCGCTTCCTGATATTCACTTTGTTATATTCGGCGCTTTGGACGAATTGGAAATCAACCGCTCTATCCAGTCGTCAGTAAAAAACAGCAGCCGGGTAACGGTTGTTGACAATAAAACACTGAGAGAAGTCGCAGCAATCATTGGCAAGCTTGACGCATTCATCTCCAACGATTCCGGGCTCATGCATATTGCCGCTGCCATGAATACCCCGACACTTGCAATCCTGGGCCCAACCAATCAAAACTTTATCCACCCGTGGAATGTCAAGCATAAAATAGCGCGACTCAAACTCCCCTGCTCTCCCTGCTTCTATTACTCCCCAAAACCGCTATCCTGCTCATTAAAGGATCAGTTTAAATGCCTTTCCGAACTTGAGCCTCCCCTGGTAGAAGATTCTCTTGTTAAACTGCTTGAAAAAAAGTAATAATACGGCTTTTACCTTTTTCCCTGTAAAACCCGAGGGAAACTATGGAAATTACCTTGTATTTTCCGAGGGTACTTGTTATACTGATTGAACCTGTAATACAATCATCCCAAGCTAGCCAATAGCCCGGCTTCTACCTTCCGGATTTTTTATCGAATAAAAACATAATCCCTCCAACCAGTGATCCGGTAACACAGACAATTGTCGCAAGGAAAAGCATAATCACCGATTCCTCAACGGAGAAGCCGGCAAATCCGAAGATCACTCCTCCAATGGTCTCCCTGACGCCAAAAGGGGTGGGTACTAACATGAGAAGAGAAATAATGGGAATGATGACAAAAAAGTAGTGCATTATTGCAAAGCTGAATATACCCAGAGACTGGGCGGCAAAAATATTTACAAAAATCCTGAGCGTCTGAATAAAGAAAGAAATAACGGCAACCTGAAGTAACATTTTTTTGTCTTCTCGCAGGCGCCTGTTTATAAAAGTCTCGTCAAGGGCATTTATTATCAGCTCTTTTGCCGGAAGCCAGGGTAGCTTTTGCAGAAAATCGCGTATCGCATTTTGTAATGTTCGGGACAGGAGGATGATAAAAAAGCCAAAAAGGATGGCCATAAAAAGTGCAAGGACTCCCAGCACCATATAAAACTGTTTGTTCTGCTGAATATTCAGAATAAAAATGACGGTACCGCCGACAATTGCATAGAGACACAGTACGAGCAGACCGGCAAGCCTGTCAATAACCGAAGCGGCGAACCCGGCTTTCCCGCCCTTCTTGTCAAGTTGCAGAGTGGCGACCTTAAAAGCGTCACCCGCTACTATGCCCAATATAAAATTGTTGAAAAAAATACCGGTAAAATAGAGGCGCAGCGCCTTTCCAAAGGGCAGTTGCAGCCTTTTGTTTTTCAGTATAATCTGCCACTGCCGTGCGCCGAGAATAACGCTGATCACAAAAAGAAGGACGCCGCCCAACAGCCAGTCGATCCTTGCTTTTAATATTGTTGATTTTATATTCACCCAGCCGTAGCTGTATATCACCCAGCCGATAACCGCGCACGTAACAAATAATTTTAATAACCGGGTGTAGATTTTTTTCTTTTTCATAATCCCTGCTATTTACTTTTTTGATAGTGCCACCAACTGTTGTATGAAGTGACCTTGGCTAAAAAATCAAAATCATTTCTTCCCAGATAATTTATTATTTCCGGCTTAATAAAATCTTCAACCATTATGTAAATATCTTTCCCGGAGTTGATTACGCCCTTTGCACCCTCCAGGACTTCCTGCTCAACTCCTTCCACATCGATCTTAAATACAATTGCATCATAATCCGGAATTTCCCCGCCAATGACATTATCAAGTCTATCTGTTTTAATAAAGATAGTCCTGTTCTCTCCTTCACTTGTCATTGAGCTTGAGCCCGGAGTAACAGAATCAAGCTTTATTTCAGCACGATCGTTCTTCTTATTGAGCAGCGCTACCGGATAGAGTTCTACTTTATCCTCGATATTATTTAACGCAAGATTTTCTTTTATCAGAAAGCAACTGGCCTCAACCGGCTCAAAACTTTTCACCTTCACCGCATCCTTTCGAAAATAGCTTGCCACAATAACTGAATAGCCACCAAGGTCAGCGCCAATATCGAGAAACAGAACCTTTTTACCTTTATTAATAAGTTTCCTTACTAACCGCAACAGGTAATTGATATCGCGACGCTCAAAAGCAGTTGACACATTCGCCGCATCCGACGTGCCGGTTCTAATCCTGAATGTTCCGAATTTTGTTTTTATTATATTCCGGGAATACTTCCAGGGAATGCTTCTATTGTAATCCTTAAACTTGGCTATGGTATATCTGAATTCATACCACCACATCTTCCATCGCGGGTCTCTTACCTCAAAGGGGATGATGATCTTATAAAAAAAGTATGATAAATAAAAAAACAGTTTATCAAGAAAGGAATAGTGGTATTTATTTTTCAAAGCGATGAACCTTTTTTTCCCTGAAAAAAATCATCTTTCTATTTTCAGGCTTTATAGTGAGAAACAGTATAATATATGAATTATATTTAAAGACTTTAAGATATATTAAATATTAATAGAACTCAATCTATTGTTATGTTACAAAAATACAATTTTAACTCATACCCGTGCCCGGTCTGTTCAGGAACAGCGACAAAAAACCTTTACCAAATCAAAGGCTTTACCATTGTACAATGCCGGACATGCTCATTGGTCTTTGTCAATCCCCGCATCGATAACAAAGAGCTCTATACTCTTTATACCACCCAGTACTTTCGCAACGTAGATAATGGATATGAAGATTACGAACTCACAGCCCATTTACGTATGAAAACATTCCGGAGATGGTATGATGAAATAAAGCCTTTTCTCAAGACTACCGGCGGCAGTGCCCTTGATATTGGATGCGCAGCCGGCTATTTCCTTGACGTGCTGAAAGAGCACGGGTGGGAAGGCGAAGGTATAGAGCTGGAAGAGGAGATGCTTTCGAGTATCCGGAAAAAAGGTTACCGGATTTATAACACACCGCTCGAATATTTCGATAAAAAGAAGCAATTCAAGCTTATTACCCTCTTTGATGTGATGGAACATTTACCGAACCTGCACTTAAATCTTGAAAAGCTGGCAAACATCCTCGATAAAGACGGAACCATTGCCCTGGTTACACCGGACTTTAACAGTAAACAGAGAAAGATATTTGGTAAACGCTGGTTTCAATTTAAACCGAAAGAACATATTCAGTATTTCACAGAAAAAACACTGCGAAAAGCTGTTACATCTCACGGTCTCAGCATTATTCATACAAGCCATTCCGGGCAATACGCAGACACCTCTTTTTTGTATAACAGGCTTAAACGGTATGGCTTTACCGCTCCGGCACTTATCTTTAAGTCCCTTACCGATATATTGGGCCTGTCAAAAAGGTCATGGTACGCTGATACCGGGAGCATGCTGGCAATAATACAGAAAAAGGATTAACTTGTATCTTATGGCTCAGGAAAACAGCAAAATCTCTGATAATCAGGTCTGCATAAACACTTTTTCTATCAAGCCATGGGTTTATATACTGGGCC
>JAUXBV010000158.1 GCA_030619215.1 Fibrobacterota bacterium
ACAATTACTCGGAAATGTTGCCAATACCTATTTTCCTTTACTTTATAAATTTATTGACGCAAGCGCAGAACTCTCCGTTCAGGTTCATCCCGATGATACTCAGGCAAAAAAGAATGGCTGGGGTAATAACGGCAAAACCGAATGCTGGTACATTGTCGATGCGAAACCGGATGGAAAGATTATTCTTGGTTTTAAGGAGGGTGTATCAATTGAGGATGTTAAATCCTGTATTAACGATAATACATTTGATACTATCCTTAACCGGATACCCATTTCAAAGGGTGATGTGCTTTTCTGTCCTGCGGGCACTGTTCATGCCATTCTTGGGGGCACCCTCCTTTATGAAATACAGGAAACCTCCGACACAACCTTCAGGTTTTATGACTGGGGGCGGGTTGATAAAGCAGGCAAACCGAGGCAGCTTCACATAGAAGAATCATTAAAGGTAGTTGATACATCATACCATAACCGGCATAAAATTCCACCGATAGCCGTACCGGATAACAGTGATGTCCGGCATTTATTCAGAGTTGCCTGCAGATATTTTTCACTGGAGGAATATTTCTTTAAAAATCATACGAAAATTAATCTTCCGGCAAAGGCTTCCTTTGCGGTTATTACTGTTATTGACGAAGCAATCTCTTTAAAGGGAGAAAATACCGGCTTGATTACCGCCTCCAAAGGGGAGACCCTGTTAATCCCTGCAGCTCTATGTAATAAAGCAATAACTGTGGAGGGGGAAAAGAGCGCAAGGTTCCTCCTTTCAGCCATGCCGGATCTAAAGAAAGAGGTTATTGAGTACCTCAGGAAAATGGAAGTAAAGGATGAGAGCATCGCAATGCTTGGAGGATTCCCAGCCCGAAACGATATCATACAGCTTTTATAACTTTTTTACTATTAATAAAATATATAACAAAAAAGCCCTCTCTGTTAAAGAAGGCTGTCATGTCACTTTATAATAACAGTGCTGCTGCAAACCGTCAAGCGGCGCTCCTCTCTGCAATAATCTTACTGATCTGCTTCATCGGTACCGGCTTTTCAAAAAATACCGCATTCAGCTCATTGAGCTTCTCTTCGGCAATATCCGAAATATAACCTGATATCAAAATGCGAGTAGCTTCCATTGGGCTTGCTTTCAGCAGCTCAATACCGTTCAGGCCGGGCATTTTATAATCGGTGATTATAATATCGATCTTTTGGTTGCTGTTGATAAACTCCAAAGCCTTACTAGGATCATTAAAAGTATAAACATTCACGTTAGTACCCGAAAGCCGTATATAGCTCTCGAACAAATCCGTGATCATAACCTTATCGTCAACAACAACAATATCCAACTTTTTCTCCATATATTCTACCTGTTAATAAGAAACCCTTTCCCTGCTCAAGAATTTTATTCCCGTTAAAATTAAAAGGGCTGTTTCCTTTTTCGGAAACCCATTTTTGGTCTACCACGATAATCGGTATCGCCGGCACTTACTGCAACCTTTATTTTAGCAAGTTTATATATGGTACCTTATTTTAAAATAAATTTCAATGATTTTTTACAAATATTTAAAAAAAAATTATGGAACAACTCTATACATCCTGCAGTAATCTAACCCAGCTAAGCTGGACTAAAACCTTCACGAAATTATTTTCTGCCACATGTGCCCTTCAGGGTATAAAGAGATACTTAAAAATTCAAACGATTAGTAGATAGTTTACTATCACTAAGAGTTGTCCTTTAGGATATTTCTTAGTAGCTCTTATACCCTTCAAGGTAAAAAAATACGAAAACAATTTCTACCAACACCCAAAAGGGTGCTTCGCAAGTTGGCACCTTGTAAGGTACTAAAAAGATCTTTTTACCCCTCTATACGATATTCGGAATTACTTATTTTTAAAACTCTTAATATTTATTTTGTTATCTCTTTAATGCAATAAAAAAAACGAAAAAAATATGAAGAAAAGCAAAATACCTGGAGCGAAGTGTATAAATATATTTCAATTTTTTACCTTTTTTTTTAAGCTTTAGTAATTAAATTGGTGACTATTCAGGTGATGTGACTTTCTCAATGTCATTGCGAGCGAAGCGAAGCAATCTCATTTCTCAAACGTAGGAGATTGCTTCGCTGCGCTCGCAATGACATTATTAAAAACTATACCTGAATAGTTACTTAAATTGTACTTTTTAGCCCAATGATAACAGGGTAGAGGCTTCAGGTTAAGAGTATAAACATTTTTCTAAACTCGATTGAAAATGGCATAAAATCTACATAAAGCCGATTTTCTCTAAATATTATAATAATTCCTTTAATATTTTAAGAAAACATACAATGCGCTCTGATTGAAAATATTTTTTTAATAAAACTGAATAAATTAATTAAAGAAAAGGAGTGAATTTACATGTTAAAAGAAGTTCAGCATAAAAGTCATTTCATGGGTTCATTTCCATGTGGTACAGATCTTTTGGAGGGGCTTACCGGTATCTGTGAAAAGGAAAATATCACTCTTGGCAGGGTAGAAGCAATCGGCGCCGTACAAAAAGCGTGCTTTGGGTATTATAACCAGAAAAGCAGGGAATACCAGTTCACCGAGAAAAATTTTGAAATGGAGATCCTGAAATGCAGCGGAAATATTTCCCTCAATGATGGAAAACCAATGGTTCATGCACACATAATTCTTGCAGATGAAAAAGGGACTGCATTCGGCGGACACCTTGCAAAAGGAACCGTTGTGTTTGCGTGTGAATTTATTATTCAGTCGTTTGGCGGTGCTGAATTTATACGGGAGTTTGATGATAGTACCAGTCTTAGGTTATGGAAATAACGCTAAGCTTCTTTTTCCACACAAACTTTCATGTCCATAAATAAAGTATTCAGTCAATAAACCAATTTATCGTTCTGCAAGAGGATTTTTTTGAAAGTCCTTATATGCCAAGGCAAGCCCCTGTTCCAATGGTATTTTCGGCTTCCAGCCGAGGCCGTGAATTTTTGTGCAGTCCAACAGTTTCCGGGGAGTACCATCCGGTTTTGACGTGTCAAATTCTATCTCTCCCCTATATCCTACTACCTGTTTTATTGTTTCGGAAAGTTCACGAATGGTAATTTCCTTCCCTGATCCGATATTAATAATTTTGCTGTCATTATAATTTTCCATTAAAAATATACATGCATCGGCAAGGTCGTCTGAATAGAGGAATTCCCGTTTCGGCGCACCACTGCCCCATATTTTTACGGATGGGGTATTATTGTTCCTGGCTTCGTGAAACCTTCGAATCAATGCCGGAAGCACGTGAGAGTTCTGGGAGTGATAATTGTCACACGGCCCATACAGGTTGGTGGGCATTACGGAAATAAAGTTAGTTCCATATTGTTCATTATAACTCCGGCATGTTATAATACCGGCTATTTTTGCGACTGCGTACGGTTCATTGGTAGGTTCTAAATATCCTGAAAGGAGCGATTCTTCGGCCATCGGCTGCACAGCGAGTTTCGGGTATATACACGAAGAGCCGAGAAAGAGAAGTTTTTTAATTGAATATTTCCATGATGCATGTAATATGTTATTCTGAATTTGTAAATTATTATAAATAAATTCTGCCGGATATGTACTGTTTGCATAGATGCCGCCAACCTTACCTGCAGCAAGAAACACATATTCAGGTTTTTCTTTATCAAAAAATTCTATAACCGCCTGCTGGTTTATCAGGTCAAGCTCTTCATGCGATTGTAAAATTAAATTTGCATATCCCTTATTCTTAAGTTGCCTTACAATAGCAGAGCCTGCAAGTCCCCGGTGGCCGGCAACGAATATTTTTATATCTTTCTCCATTGTCAGATCTTCTTGTTGGCTATTTTCTTTTTCAGGATTTCCAGGTCAGCATCCGTCATTATTTCCACCAGCTGCTCAAACTTAACTTCGGGCTCCCATCCAAGCTCTTTACATGCTTTCGAAGGGTCGCCTATAAGATGTTCAACTTCCGTTGGCCTGAAATATTTTGGATCAACCTGAACGATAACCTTCCCATTCTCTTTGTCAATCCCTTTCTCTTCAATGCCTTTACCCCCCCATTTTATTGATATGCCGAGATGGCTAAAACTTTTTTCTATAAATTCCCTTACCGTATGTGTTTCTCCTGTTGCTATGACGTAATCATCCGGTTTATCCTGTTGAAGCATCAGCCACATTGCATACACATAATCCGGAGCATACCCCCAGTCACGCTTGGCATCAAGGTTACCAACATAGAGGCAGTCCTGCACCCCTTCCTTAATAGCTACCGCTGCCCTTGTGATTTTTCTTGTTACAAAATTCTCCCCCCGCCTTGGTGACTCGTGATTGAAAAGGATTCCGTTGCCTGCGTACAGGTTGTAAGCTTCACGATAGTTCACAACAATCCAGAACGCGTAAAGTTTGGCAACTGCATAGGGGGACCTGGGATAAAAGGGCGTTAACTCCGTTTGGGGGAACTCCCGCGCTTTCCCATACAGCTCGGATGTTGACGCCTGATAAAACCGTGTTTTAATTCCCGTCTCCTTTATAGCGTCCAGCATCCGAAGGGTCCCCAGCGCATCTGTCTCTGCAGTGTATTCCGGCACTTCAAAAGAGATCTTCACATGGGACTGCGCGGCAAGATTATAAATCTCATCAGGTTTAACCTTTTCAATAAGCCTGCTCATACTGCTGCTGTCGGTCATGTCGCCGTAATGAAGAAAGAAGTTGACGCCGCTCTCGTGCGGATCCCTGTATAAATGATCCACCCTCTTTGTGTTGAACGTACTGGCACGGCGAATGATGCCGTGAACCTCATATTCCTTTTTAAGTAACAGCTCTGCAAGATAAGAGCCGTCCTGACCGGTAATTCCACTGATTATTGCCTTTTTCTTTCCCATAATAAACTTTCTTTTTATAGTTGATTAATTGTTTTTAATTCCTTTTTATCCTATTATGTAAAACAAATCCCTTCTCAGCCATACGTTCAAATTTATTTACCGGAATCTATTAATTCGAGATCCGCTTTCATCATCATTTCAACCAGTTGCCCAAAGGTTGTTTTCGGCTTCCACCCAAGAACTCTTTTTGCTTTTGAAGCATCTCCACAGAGGATGGTCTTCTCTTCCGGCCGATAGAATTTTGGATCAATCTCTACAATGATGTTGCCGCTCTTTTTATCACGACCTTTCTCTTCTACTCCTTTTCCCTCCCATTCAATATCAAATCCTGCAATAGCGGAAGCTTTTTCAATAAACTCCCTTACCGTATGTGTTTCTCCGGTTGCTATGACATAATCATCCGCCTGTTCATTCTGCAGCATTTTCCACATGACTTCTATGTACTCTTTTGCAAATCCCCAGTCACGCTGTGCATCGATATTACCGAGCTTAAGGACATCCTGCCGGCCCGCTTTTATCCGTGCCAGGGAATAGGTGATTTTTCTGGTGACAAAATTCTCCCCTCTCCTGGGGGACTCGTGGTTGTAAAGGATACCGTTACAGGCATGTATGCCATAATGCTCGCGGTAATTCTTGACAATCCAGTAGGCGTATAATTTTGCCACACCATAGGGCGAGCGGGGGTGAAACGGAGAGTTCTCATTCTGCGGCGTTTCCGGTGCATTGCCAAACAGCTCAGAGGTTGACGCCTGATAGAAACGGCACCCCTCCACGGCAAAATAGCGCATGGCTTCGAGCAAGCGAAGAACGCCGTTGGCGTTAACATCCGTAGTGTGGGCAGGCTCTTCAAAAGAGATGGCCACATGGCTTTGTGAAGCAAAATTATAAATTTCAGTTGGTTTACAATTAGAAAATATCCGGCATATACTGCTGAAGTCGCTGATATCGCCGTAGTAGAGTTCAAATACCTGCCCGCGTTTTTGCGCTTCCTGGCGGGTATCTTCAATGCGGCCCCTGTTAAATTGTGAAGAGCGGCGGTCAATACCGTGTACGTCGTATCCTTTCTCAAGCAATAACTCGGTAAGATACGAGCCATCCTGCCCGTTTATTCCGGTTATTAATGCAATTTTTCGCACCTTTTTTTCTCCCTTTATATTTCATTAATTGAATTATTTGCTGCTAAAAAAAACTTGGATTAATTATACATTACGGATAAAAGATAAATAACAATTAATTTAATATAACTATTTTTTGTTGAAATTTTCCCGCATAATAATAAAAAGGAAAGATTTATTACTGCCATAACTGTAAAAAGCGTTTTTCACTATAAAATGATTGCAAGGAAGCTTCTTGAGCATCAACAGCGGTACTTATTTCAGGCTCCTCATTTGAAAAACAAAGCGAGAGTCCTTGCTTAATTTTAATTTTCTATTTAACGAATATTTGGAATCAAATATATTAATTGATATGTTCCTGTTTTACAATTTTCAATATAGATTTATTACAGAAAGGATAATACCATGAAATCATTGTCTTTCCTTTTATACCCTTTAATACTTTTATGCCTGTTCACCCTGTCTACTTTTGCAGGAGACATGACACTCGTTCACAGTGGTGAAAACCTCATTCTCCATGACGATAACATCTGGGAATTTGAAAATAAAAATGCGGAGGAACTGGAAGAGGATTTTGAGATAACACTCAATGACAACCGCATCATCCGTGTATTAGCTGAAGGGACCTGGAGATTTGTAAAGAAATCAGAGCTCAAGGCAAAAGGCGTTCTTCCCATAAACCATATATCGGCAAAAGGTACATCCCGGCACCAGGTATTATCCGAGGCATCGGCAATAGCCATGAAAAATGCTGTAAGTAAAGCCGCAAAAAAATTGAAGGCTGCAATAAAAACCAAGAAACTGAATTTTAACAGACTCCAGGATTGTGTGAGAAGAGTTGAAAAGGATATAGATTCGGAAGAAAGTTTTATAAAAGGTAAAGGGTGGAGTGTTACCACACGATTAATTCTGGACAAAGGAAGCATCCTTGCGGTGCTGGATTGCGAAGAGGTAAAAAAGGAGAAGAAGGAAGAGAAGAAGAAAGAGAATACGGAAGGGAAAACAGAAGAGAAAAAGGCAGCGGAAACCAAACAACAATAAAAAAATAGATTTCAATATAATCAAAACATAAAAAAAACAGGCCTGCTTCTAATCGCAGGCCTGTTTCATATCTGTCAAGTCTCAAAAAATATTAAACGGCGCTATATTTTAGGTCTTTTATCTTTTTGGAGCGTTTCAGTTTTTTAAGCGCTATATCTTTAATCTGCCTGACACGCTCCCGGGTTATACTCATTCGTGAGCCTATTTCGGTGAGGGTATAATTCGCATCCTCATCAATACCATAGTATAACCTTACAACCTCTTTTTCCCTGTCTGTTAATACATTAAAAAGCTTATTGATAACCCGGTTCTGCGTCATGCGCATTGCAAAATCATCA
>JAUXBV010000387.1 GCA_030619215.1 Fibrobacterota bacterium
ATATTTACATAAGAAGAAATCACCTGTTATTTCTACGATGGTTGCAAAAGTGAATTAGTACCCAACAAATTGTAGTTTTACGTAAAAACCGATTGTTTTTTTCCGTCAACATAAGTATTATCAATAATAGAAAGCTCTCCCCTATTTTTATTAACTGTGGTGTTTATAAAATGAAAATAAGGAATTCAAAGCATTATGTAATCCAGCTACGATATAAACACATAACCTTTATTTTCATTCTCCTCTCACTCATTTCACTTCACGGCTCTACCTACTATGTTTCCAATTCAGGCAACGATCAGTATGACGGCCTGACCCCGAGTACGGCATTTAAAACCCTTTTGCATACGGCCACAAAGCTTGCTGCCCGCGATACCCTGCTGCTCAACTGCGGCGACGTATTCAGGGATTCCATGAAGCTTAGCACAATATCTGATCCGGTTATAATGAGCTATGGAAACACGGATTTGCCAAAGCCGGTAATCAGCGCCAGCGTTGCAATCTCATCGTGGAGCGTTCAGAGCGGCCAGGTCTGGGTGGCGTCGTGCGACAAAAAAATCGTAAAGCTATTTGCAAACAGTGTCATGATGCCTCTCGCCAGGTACCCTGATACAGGCTGGCTGCGCATTGATACGCTCATCGAAGACAGCGACGGTAACAACTCCGTGATCCATATCGCAGCTTTGACCAGCCACCCCAATAACGCTGCGGGATACTGGAACAACGCGCAGATACGCTGGCGCCGCTGGAGCTGGTGGTTCGAGACCCGCCGCATTACTAACTACGACGCATCGGGCATACTCTCCCTGGACGGCCAGAGCATTATACACATTAACCAGCCCAGCAGAGGATGGGGTTTCTATATTGACAACAAGCTCGAAGAGCTCGATGCTCCGGGCGAGTGGTATTATGATGAAGCAACAAAGAAAGTCTACTTTCACCCGCCCGGCGTCACTGACCCCAATGACATGCTTATCGAAGGGGCGTACCTGTCAACAGGAGTTGAGCTTGCAGGCGGTACTGTCAATAATATATGGTTCAAGCACCAGACACTCTACGGCCTGTCAATTTCCAAAACGAGCTTCGTCTCCAACTGCCGCTTTGATGGTATCGGCAGTGACTCAGGTGGTGCAGCGCTGCGTGCGAGCTGGGACATTGCAGACTCCCGCATTCACGATAACCGTTTCGAGAACAACCTCAACACCGGGATCTCGTGGTATGAAAACTCCGGACGCTTGGGTATGTCGATCCTTGAACGCGATACCCTGATCAACACCGGAACCTTTCCCGGATACGGCGGCAGCGGTACCTGGCATGCAGTGGGTATTCTGGTGCACCTGAGCAAAAACGTTCATGTACAGTACAACTACCTTGACAAAACAGGGTATGCGGGAATCCTTCTTGGCAGCGACAGTAACTTTGTACAGTACAACATTATCAAAAACGCCATGTGGACTTTGAATGACGGTGCAGGAATCTATACAAACTGCAATAAGAGCTTTATACGCAATAACATTATCTACGATACCAAAGGCGACCTTGAATCGTCCGGCCCCTGGTACCCGCTCGGCCACGGTATATGGCTGGAGTTTCTGGGGGATTTTCGCGAGAGCGTTGTGGAAAACAATACAATTGTGAGAAGCGGATGCTACGGCATCTACCTGCCCAATAATTTCTCCTGCACGATCAAAAACAATATCCTGTTCGATAATGCCATTACCCAGTTGAGGCTTGACGGTGAAGAGGGCAATACCAACCCCCAGAACAACCAGTTTACAGGTAATGTGTGCTATGCAACGTTAAGGGGGCAGAAAAGCCTCCTGTTCAGGCCGGATTACAACTACGGCACCATGCAAAATAACTACTTCTGCAATCCCTACACCGATTCCGTGGTAGCCGGATACGGCACCGGTAACAATCAATGGACAATATACGACTACACACTTGCTCAATGGCAATCACTGTTCAACTGGGCTGACAACTCCCCCAAAACCGACCCGTTCAAGCGGCCGCCTGAAATCAGCCCGGATAACCCCTTTGGTAAGGCAAAGATATTCATCAACGAGTCCCTGACAGCAAAGAACTTCTCACTGGGGCCAACAGCCTATAAAGACCTTGACAATAACGACGTTACCGGGTCTGTCAACGTGCCCTCCTTTTCATCGAAAATTCTGGTACAGGCAGACAGTATCGTTGGCATAAAGACCAGCAACAGCAGCAACGACTTTTTGATCCTCCGCAAAGGCAGAGCAGCCCTGCACTACCGCCTCCTAAAAACAAGCTCTGTAACGCTTACAGTCTATAATATCGCAGGGAGGCAGGTATACCGTTTACCCAGAACAGTTCAGACGCCCGGAACCTATTCGATTGATTTCAGCCATGCAACCACTCGTCAAAAGAAACTGGCGCAGGGAGTTTACAATTACGTATTCACCATATCATCAAAAGGGTCTGTTTCATCGAGGGTTGGGAAGTTTATTGTCGTTTATTAATTCCTATTAAATCAATATTTTTGTTTTATTAATAACGCACGGGTATTCTATGTAAATAATTACTCAAAGAGTAGGAGGAGTTGAACAAAGAAAACACGATCCAGTTGAAGCGGGATAACGACTGAGCTCTACTGCGACTTTCAGGTTAAAACGTCCCATCCATAACATTCGGCCCGTCCAATGTACCGAAAGAGAACAGGAAGTCAACGCCGATAGAGGGTCTCAAGCCCTCCGTTTCACTTCCCAAACGAGGCATGATTGTGCCGCCGATCTCAAAATTGAGGTTTACCACAACATGGTCGCCGAACAGTTGTGCGACTTTCAAACAGGGGAAGAGCATGTAGACTTCGCGTGAATCATAACTGCTGGGATACCCGGTTCCGGTCACACTTACGCTATCCTCTTCCCTTTTTTTGATCATTCCCATGTGCCCGATTCCAAATTTTGTTTTTTTCACACCGAACACGCCGAACAGGCTGTATTCGAGGAGGTAATTTGCGCGATCTTTGTCCATCGTTATGGCAAGCGGGAATGAGACCATTCCGAAGAATCCACCTTTGGTGCGGCCTCCGCGTATGCTGCAGACAATATTAAAAAGATGATTTCGATCATACTCATAATGGTGATATGTTGTGTCATAGGAAGACCATTCATCATATTCAAGTATATCCCGCGTATATTCCTGCAGAAACATATAGGCGACCCCGAGCGAAAATCCTATACCTTTCCAACCCCATGCATGCTCAATACTGAAATAAGGATCAGGGCCTTTCTTATCTACCGTGACCTCTGTATAATAGCCTTCATCCCATTCATCCTCGGTTACTGTGGTGCCATTGACATGCCAGAGAGGAATTCCTGCTCGTACGCGCAGTTGTGTTTTTTCGGTGAGGGGAAACAGGGAGAAAACAGTAAAACCGGCGGGGCTCTGGGCTCTTTCCGGACGCTGTGCGTCTTCGACACTTCCCAAAGCGAACAATCCCTTTGCACCGAATGAAATTCCTTTGACTATACCATTGTCCGGTGTAAAAAAGCTTTCTCTCTTGGCAATCGCCTTGTGCGACAGCAAAAGAGAAAGTACAAAAACCAGAACAAAAAAGCGATGTGTAATTCTATACATACCAAACCTCTCATGATTTTGGGGTGGTATTTTCCTTCTATTGCAAACTGCTGTTAATATACGCAATTGTCCTGAAAATTACTATGGGAATGAAACAAAACCGCGCGGGTGCTTTGTGTGAATTAATATTTTCAATTTAAAAAATAAATATGACACGATCAGGGAAAATCGTGCCACACGGTTTTAAATCATAAAACACAGTTAAAAATCGTACGATAAATCAATTATTGATTAATTTACAAATATTACTCTTTAAGGGTCCTTTAAGTATATTTAGTATTAACGATAAAATTACAGTTTTTTCTGCTCAACTGCACTTTTATCATTTATGTTTTGATAAGAGCAGTGTATTATTTTACACTTATAGGTGTAATGTTTTACACTCCTAACTTTACGGTTGATATATGTTATCTTTACGCTTAAAAGTGACTCAAAAGCTATTGAACTATTTTTTTCTTAATCCGGAAAAGAAATGTTATGAGAGCAAAAAGGAATTTAGATTTGTACGATGGTGGAGCTGTTGTAACAGCAAAAGAGTGTAATGAATATATCGTTTTTGTAAAAGACATATTAAAGAAAGTAAAGAATAAACTCTAACAACTAAAATCATCTGAATTTCACTTCGTTTGGCTAAGGTAATCGGGGCCGCTTGTAATTAATGAGGAGATTACAATGAACAAAAAACCCTTACCTATATTTCTATTACTCTCCCTTCTCTTAATCCCCATCTCTTCCCACGCAGAATTAACAATCTGGGCAAAT
>JAUXBV010000109.1 GCA_030619215.1 Fibrobacterota bacterium
CCCCTCTAGTAAAATTCTGTACGAAAACTATTGACAAACTTCCTATTTTTTAGTAAATTAACAATAGACCGACTATCGGTCGGTGACCGACGGTCGGTTGGCTAAAATGCCTGAATTTAGTAAATAGCAACGTTTTAAAGGAGTCTTTTATGGCAATACTTGAATTAAAAGAGGTCAAAAAGGAATACCGGAAGGGCGAACAGAAGGTACATGCTCTTCGGGGAGTTAACCTCACCATAGACAAGGGTGAATTTCTTTCAATTATAGGCCCGTCCGGCAGTGGCAAGACAACACTGCTTAATATTGTCGGCTGTCTGGACACACCTACGACCGGCACCGTTGAATATAACGCACGGCACCTTGCCAAATTGAATGAGAAAGAGCTCTCACGGTATAGAAAAGAGAATATTGGTTTTATCTTCCAGTCCTTCAACCTTATTCCCGTTCTATCGGTTCAGGAGAATGTCGAACTTCCAATGGTCATTGAGAAAAAATGGAGTAAAAAGGAGATGGCAGACAAAACCATGGAAATTCTAAAAGCAGTAGGTATAGAATCAATGGCTAATCGTCTGCCACGGGAAATCTCCGGGGGTCAGGAACAGAGGGTTGCTATTGCCCGGGCTCTGGTAAAAAATCCTCTGGTAGTCCTTGCTGATGAACCAACAGCAAATCTCGATTCTGCAACCGCCGAAGATATTATTGCACTGATGCAGAAAATCAATGAGGAACGTCAAACGACTTTTGTGTTCTCCACACATGATCCTCTAATGCAGAAACATGCCAAACGGGTTGTGGTTTTAAAGGACGGCACGGTTGCATCGGATGAAAGGGGTTAGCCATGAAAACGCTTATAGCAATTGCCTTTCGCAATTTGATGCGGCATAAACGAAGAACAATCCTGACCGGCATCATCATCTCAGTCGGCTTGTGGCTGTATATCTTCATGGATTCCGTCATGGCAGGCCTGGATCGTGGATCCATTGACAACATGATCAACCTGACAACATCCGCAATAAAAATTCATACTGAAAAATATGATGATGAAAAAGAGTCTTTTCCTCTGAAATATGGTTTACAAAACGTTGACGAACTGACACTGTGGCTTAAAAATGACAATCGGGTTTCCGCTGTTGCCCCGCGAACACAATTTATTGGTGAGCTGTCCAATTATGAAGAATCAATTCCAGTCATTGGTTCGGTTGTTGACCCTGTAAGCGATAAGGAAGTCTTTACCTTGACAGAGTACCTTGATGGAAACTACTTCTCTTCCGAATCGACAAGGGAAATCATTCTGGGAAAGGAGCTTGCCAAAGATCTCAATGTAACTCACGGTGATTTTATCACCTTATATGCACTTACCAAATATGAGAGCCGCAACGCAGATGATTTTAAAATTGTCGGCACCTTTAACACCACAGATCCCAATCTGAATAAAAACGGTGTATTTATCTCCTTTACGGCAGCGAATCAATTTCTCGATCTGGAAAACACCGTAACCGAGATAAATGTTCAACTGAAACATCGTATCAATTTTAACGATCTGCTTGCCGACATGAAAGAGGTTCGGGCGTCATTCTCTTCACAGTATCCCCACCTTGTGACCTATACCTTTGCAGAACTTGGCGCAGGGATTCTGGAACTGGTGCGGCAGAAGAAAATATGGGGAGTATTTATGACACTGGTCCTTCTCCTGATTGCAGCTGTCGGTATTGTGAACTCTGTTTTAATGAGTGTATACGAGCGAATCAGAGAAGTTGGTGTACTCCGTGCAATGGGTTTTGAAGGAAGCGAGATTATGAAAATGTTCATTTTTGAAGGTGCTATGATCGGCTTTCTGGGCAGCCTGGTGGGAATTTTACTTGGAATCGCTACTGTTGTGGTTCTTACAACTTACGGATACCCGCTGGAAAAAATTTACGGCGATATGTATGTCGATACATCGGGATTTCCCATGTGGGGCACCATCTATGGAGAATGGAACATTCCCCTTATCATCGGCTCATTTCTTTTTGGTCTAATAACCTCAATTCTGGCAAGTATTCCTCCGGCAAAAAAGGCAGCACAAATGGAGGTCACCCAGGCAATACGGTTTATATAGGAGGTATCACATGATGTATTTACTTAAAATGGCATTCAGAAATATCAATCGAAATCGTCGCCGCTCCATCCTTGCCTTTACCTCTGTGGCCCTGGCAATTATGTTTATCACCTTTTTCAGAGGATTCGCCGGCGGTATGTTAAAGTCGATTGTAAAAAACTCAACAAAAAACGAGACCGGTCATATTCGAATTACGACAAAGGAATTTCATGAAAAATCCCGGTTTGTACCTGTCTCGGAAAATATTCCTGAGCCGGAAAAAATCATAACACAAATTAAGAATGACGCAGATATACGGAAAGAACTTTCAATTATTACCGAAAGAATAAATTTTGGTGTTCTGCTCAGTAATGAGGGTAATAATAAGAGTGCCATGGCTCTGGCCGGTGATCCTGAAATCGAGAAGGATCTCCTGCTTCTCCAAAAATCGATTCTTCCCGGAGGGAGATATATCCGGAACGAACGGGAAACTATTCTGGGGTCACAAATCGCAGAAGCTCTCAATTTAAACATTGGAGACATTCTCAAAGTAATGACACAAGGAGCCGATTATGCTCTACACCTTCGCAAATTCAAGGTTGTTGGTATATTCGAAACCGGTCTGAACGTGCTTGACAACCGCATTTTTCAGATTCCCCTGAATGATGCAAAGAAGCTGTTACGCACAGGTAATGAGACACAGCAGATTATAATCATGCTCAAAGACTATAAAAAATCAGAAGCAATAGCCGAAAAATTACGTACCCTTATTAATAATAAAGACCTTGCTGTGGTATCGTGGACTGAGCAGGGACAATGGGCAAGCATGGTAAAAATGGCATCGGTTATTTATAATTATGTCTACTTTTTTATCGCTTTTCTGGGTGCTTTTATCATTACCAATATCATGATGATGGTAGTACTGGAAAGAAAAAAGGAGATCGGTATTATAAAATCTATGGGCATCTCAAAGTTGGAAGTAATGATACTCTTTCTTTTTGAAGGTATGATGCTTGGATTTATCGGAAGCATAGCCGGTATAACACTTGGCATGATTATCAATATCTATTTTGCCATAAAGGGATTTGACATGACAAAAATGATGGGTTCCTTCAATTTCCCGATGGATACGGTTCTCTACTTCGATATCAGCCCGGCAAGTCTGCTTAACGTTCTCTTTATTGGCATAACTGTTTCGGCACTGGTATCAATGCTTCCGTCATGGCGGGCGGCTAGAATGAATGTTGTTGACTCTTTGAAGTCGGTTTAAACAATGCCACAAAGACGCAAAGAAAAGATAACAATAGTAGGGTTTAACGCCCCCCGGAAAGGGACTAAAAGTGGCCTAAAATACCATGACTTATTATCGTCCTCGTCCTCGGATTATTATTGATTTTTCGAGGACGAGGACGATTAAAAACGTCAGCATATTTATGAACACGAGTACTAAGGAGGCTGAGCATGAGTAAAATATTTCCTTTAATAATTATTCTAATAATAACCTTTATGACGAATTCTTTTTCTCTCACCGGCGAAGAGATCCTCGCGAAAATGGACAAACATAGAGACTATAAAACCATAACATACACTGGTATTATGAGTATTTATGTAAAAGATAAGGTCCGAATAAAAAATCTGAAATCTGAGGCCCTTGGTGGCGATGAGACAAAAGCAATTGTCGAATTTACCAATCCTGAAGATGAAGGTACCAAGTTTTTAATGCTGGGCAAAAACCTCTGGATATATTTCCCCGAAGAAGAGGACGTTGTAAAAATTTCAGGGCATATGCTAAAAGAGGGTATGATGGGTAGTGATGTCTCTTATGAAGATGCCCTTGAATCTGACGCCCTTTCTGAGAAGTATAAGATTACTTTAACCGGCGAAGAAAAGTTTAACGACCGCCAGTGCTATGTTATTACCCTTGATGCAAAAGTGAAGAAGGTCCCTTACTATAAAAGGAGAATGTGGGTTGATAAAGAGACCTTTGTCGCACTTAAAGAGGAAATGTATGCAAAGAGCGGTAAATTGCTCAAGGTATCTAATGTTCTTGAGACAAAAGAGATTGGCGGAAGAAAATTTGCTGTAAAAGTTGAAATGGTAAATAAGTTAAGAAAAAATAGTAAAACCGTTTTTGAAATGATAGATGTTGTTTTTGACAAGCCGATGGATGAGGAAAAGTTTAGTATGAGGTATTTGAGGAGGTAACAATATACACTCCCTAATAAACGCTTTAGTGTGAGTGTCGTCCTCGTCCTCGTCCTCGTCCATCGTCCTCGAAAAATTAAAAGAAAGAAAGAGACGAGGACGAGGACGATTTTTAAGAGTTTATCATGAGGACGAGGGGGAGGGACGAGGACGATTTTCAAGAATTGATCGGGAATACAAATAATAAAATGATTATGAAAAAATTACTAATAAGCATACTATGTTATATATGCCTTTTCTGCGCCATAACCACTAATGCAGAACAGAAATCAGGCATTAGATTTCGTGGTTCCATGTATACAGACCTCGGCCTGCTCCATACTGTTCACAGCACCATAAAAGACGAGGTTGATTTTGCGGGAATGAGCGTTCTTTCGGTTAATTTCAAAAACACAAACCGTAAGTTCGGCAAAGTCGAAGGCCTATTTGATGTTATTATTCCTTATGGAAGTATGATTGAAAGATACGTTCCGGATATACCTGATTCTATTGATTCTGATGAGTCATTACTTGATCTATTTAAGCTATTCTCTTTTGGCAAAGCACCGGTGCTGCTTGATTTGCGCAAACTCTATCTCTCGATGTACCTTCCCTTTGCTGATATTACGCTCGGACGCCAGATCATCAACTTCGGAAAAGGGTTCGTCTTCTCCCCTATTGATGTGTTTTCCACTGTGGAACTGTACGATATCAATTTCAGGAGAAGAGGCACTGATATCGCCAACATCCGTATCCCCTTCTCAGACCTGGCCGGCCTTGATATCACTACTGAATTACCCTTTATAGATGATAACTTTTCAACCGCAGCAAAACTATTCGCCACCCTCTTTGACTTTGATTTCAGCCTAATTGGGATGTATAGAAATGCCAGTGCTGATGCTGACTTTGACGACGAAGCGGTTTTCGGCCTTACCTTTAAAGGAGATATGGAAATAGGGCTCTATGGAGAAACTGTCGTACACTTCCTCACTGATTCGAGAGATGTTTTTTTTGAAGGCATGCTGGGAGCCGATTACTCAATAAAGGACAAATGGTACTTTATGGCCGAATACCTCTATAAACAGTATGACTGGAGCAACAGTATCTGGGGGGAACACAATCTTTTTGGATCTATCCGATATAACATCAACGATCTCATGAATGTTTCAGGAAATGTGATTTATGATTTTGAGCATGAGTCAACTTTAGGAATATTACAGTGGTATTATAACATTCTCCAGAATGTCAATACGATCATTTACATACAGGGAACAGATAGCTCTAACGGTCAATATCTTATGTATGCATTACGAGCTGAAGTAAAGTTTTGAAAAGGAAAACAGTATTTAGCCACTAAGGCACGAAGTAAAAAATGAAAAACAGATTAATAATTAGTTTCTAGCCGGAAACGCGTGTTTTTGTCATTTCGACCGAAGGGAGAAATCTGTAAGTTGTTGATTCTTAGAAAAAAAAGATTTCTCCCTACGGTCGAAATGACAGTTTTATCTGGTTTTCAGCCAGACACTAATTAAAAAAATAACTATATAACATTTGTGCCTTTGAGCATTTATAGCCTGAATATTCTAATAAGGAAAGAAATATGGCAAAAGTAGTAAAAGAATATGATGAACGAAAAACCGAGCTTCTGAATACAGCGCAGAAATTGTTTTATTCAAAAGGGTATGAGAACACTTCTGTAGCTGATATTATCGAGAAAGTTGGTATCGCAAAGGGTACATTTTATCATTATTTCAAAACAAAAGAAGACCTGCTTAACCAACTAATTGAGCGTATTTCCGACGCTATACTTTCTCAACTTGAAATTGTAGCAAATGATAACACATTAAATGCTGTAGATAAATTCAATAAATTTTATATCGATGCAGGTAATTATAAAAAAGAAAATAAGGAAGCCGTGATTGTAGCCGCACGAGTCTTTCATAATGAAGACAATCTTCGCATGAAAGAAAAATTGTATAAAAGTGTAATAAAAAAAACGACACCTCTGCTTATGCCTATAATCAAACAGGGAGTAAAAGAAGGTGTATTTAAAACCTCCTATAGTGAACATCTTGCTTCACTTATCTTTACTATGGGTTTTTATATGAGAGATGAATTTTCAGAAGTTATTGTAAAACCCAACATCGAAGAATCTGAAATAGAACGAATTGTTGAAATATGTATGATGTACCAGGATGCAATCGAACGCCTTCTGGGTGCACCCGAAGGTTCAATTCAAATTTTTACCCGGGAATTAATTAAGAGTTTTTTTAAATAAATTACACCTGTCTTGGAGGAGACTATGCGGGAAAAACTTTTTAATTGGCTGGCAAACCTGACAACAAAGCATAATAAAATACTTCTGGCATTTTGCGTGCTTATTACCCTGATAGCATTAGGACTCAGTTTAAAGATGAAGATGAAAACACAAATTGCCGATATGATGCCGCAGGATATTCCCCAGGTTAAGGAATATATGAAGATAATTGAAGACTACTCCTCCGCCTCTACTGTTATGATTACGATTGAGAGTGAGGAGCAGGATAAGGATAAAATGATTGCGTATGCGGACAAAATTGCATCCCGTCTCGAAGGTCTGACCGCAATAAATCCAAAGGAAGATCAGAAATTATCCATGAAACAAAAACTTGCCGTTTTATTTAAAAAACATCCCGTACCCGGTGTTTTATATGACACCTTACCACTTGTAAAAAGGATAGATTATAAAATCGAAAACTATTTTTTTGAAGAGCATGGCCTCATGATTCAAAAAACAAAGAATTTGAAAAATACCACTGATATGTTCTCATCAATTGCTCTTCCTGGCTTTTTTAAAAACCTGAATGACAACTTTGAGAAAGAGTTTGTAAATGACGCGGACAACCTTGCATCACTTGATGGTGAGGAACAGGCAATCCTGGGCCTGGAAGGAATGCGTAAACTGGTTAACAGCATTTCCGGTTTTATCGACAAGCCGGATTCACAACATGTCGCTGAAGTTGTGTCAGAATTTATAGCTGGTCCTGAATACTTTATTTCATCAGACAACAAAATGCTTCTCATGATGGTGCAGCCTACGGTAAGTATGAATGACTTTGAACGATTCATGGAACTGGGATACCATATTAACGATACGTTAAATGTACTGCAGGCGGAAACCAGTGACCTGAAACTCGGCAGATCAGGAATGGTCATTTTGCAAATCGATGAAACAGAGGCCCTTAAAAAGGACTTTGGCATATCAAGTATTGTTGCCCTGATATTAATGCTGGTCCTGCTCATTGGTTCTTTCAAAACCTGGAAGAATCCTCTATTATCTATAACAACTCTTATCATAGCTATTATCTGGGTGGCGGGAGCACTCTATATTATTCTAAGATATCTTGACATGATGTCAGCCTCTTTTGGCGTCGTACTTATTGGCCTCGGCATTGACTTCGGCATTCATGTTATTTCCGGATTTAAGGACGGACGTGAAAAAGGACTTTATATTCCCGATGCAATAAACGACATGTATCATAAAGTTGGAACAGGTGTAGTTACCGGAGCATGTACCACGGCTGCCGTATTTTTTATGCTTGCGGTAACCGGTATGAAGTCACTCGCAAACCTGGGAATAGCTGTTGGGACCGGTATTATGGTAACACTTATAGCAATGATGGTGCTGCTGCCGGCTTTGCTGGTAATGTTTAACAAGGATGTAAAAAGCAGAAAAAACAAATATAGTTTACTCAGTGATAATTTTATTACCGGTTTTTTACAATTCAGATTTCTTGAAACCGCTGGAAGGGGCATGAGCAAGATGCCTGTGGCTATTCTAGTTGTCGTTATCTCAATAGTGACAGTGTATCTATCCTGGCAGGGAGCAAAAACTATTCAGTTCGAATATGATATGATGGCCCTTGAACCGGTGGGCATCCCTTCGGGTATAACACAGGATAGTATTCTCAGTAAATTTGAAATGGCTTCCGACTATTCTCTTTTGAGTGTTAAAAACGAAGAGACGTGCCGGGAAACTATTAAAAAATTAAAAAAGATGGGCGACAAGACAGAACTTATCGGGCGCATTGAAGGTATTACAGAGTTCTTACCCGGTATTGAGGTCCAGGAGAAAAACACTCCTATCATAGAAGAATTTCGTAAAAAAATTGAAACATTAGAAATTCCTGAATCGTTTACGAAAGATGACGCGGTAAAACTTGAACAGGAACTTATCAGACTACACCAGAATATTGTTGAAATCGGAGAGCTATCAATTTCCGGCAGTGGCGAAAATAATAAAATCATCC
>JAUXBV010000564.1 GCA_030619215.1 Fibrobacterota bacterium
GGAAGCCCCATATAGGTGAACTTGCACACCTCTTCGGCAGTTAGAGTACCGATACATACTAAGACAGAAAGGAAAAGATAATAGAATAGACCGGCACCCCGTTTGGGCACGGGTAAATGCGTATTCATAAGGCCCCTCCATATTGTTTCTAACGAGAAACAGTTATATCGATAAATCGCTATATTAGTAAGCGGAAGTAAATTGAACGGTAATTACTCCGCTGTATTTCGTTGCAAAACTGATCACGTCCTGGGTGTCTGCGTCAATATCATTGATGCATATAACACCTTCGAGCACATCGGTATTTATATCATTGTAACTGACAACAGGATTGCTGTATTTAATAATATTTCCTTCGTAAAAGGTTCCTATCCAGACAATATTATTCCAGTCTACGGCAATGCTTTTTAATTTACTGGTAGAAAAATCCAGGTCGGGGTTATCATGAATAGTACATGCACCTTCACTATAGCTGGCAAGTCCCTTTGATGTTGCGAGCCAGGCGACATTGTTCTGGTCAACGGCAATTCCCTGGATGCTGTTATAAGAAGTTTCGTCAGCAGAGACCTGTATATATTCCCATTGTGTATTATCATAGGTAAACAGTCCGTCGTCCGTACCGATCATAACCAGTCCCTGCCTGTCAACTGCAATGGAATTGACAACAACTATGGAAACGTCGGAAGGGCCGGTATGGTGATTCCAGTTTGTCCCGTCGAATTCAACACACCCATTAATAGTGCCGAGCCATTTATGTCCCGCACTGTCAACAGCGACAGCGGTAATAAGATTAAAGGGAAGGCCTGAATTAGACGTTGTATAACTCTGCCAGGTGTTATCCTTTATGCTTACCAGCCCGCCCGTAGTGCCGACCCATAGTGTCCCGTCAGGCTCCTTGGCGATCGCCCGGATTATATTGTTAGGTAACTGGGAGTTCTGTGTTGTATAGACGACCCAGTCAGTACCGTCGAATGTTGCGAGCCCATCCATATCTGTTCCAACCCACAGCACCCCCGCATCATCAGTTATTACACAAATAATATTGTTACTCGGCAGGCCTGAATTGGCAGTGGTATATGCTAACCATTCAACCTGTGTGGTAATGTTAACGGTGTCACCCGATGTAACAACAAAAGCATCTGTCAGGGGAATTGCATTAAATAATGTATCTTCCTTTCCGAAATAGATACCTGGTATATTCCCTGCCGGGATTGAATCAAACACAATATGGATAGTATTATCTACATAAATAAGAACCTCTTCTGACAGTTTTTGATACCGATTGGTTCCCGGGATATATAAATAACTCGTAACAGTATCAACCGTATCGGGAAGCTCGATCTTTGCAGCTCCCGGAACTTTTAACGTATCAATGACCACAACCGTATCATTATTTACATCAACAGCCGAGCGGAACGACCTGGTCAATGTAACGGGATGAGTTGCCAGAAGGTTATAGGAACCCTCTTTTTCAACAATAATATTACAACTACCGTTTTCATCAGTCGTATCACTCAAATAATCGGAAAATGGATTATCCTTAACAGGATCGTATGAAAGCGGCATGAGAAAAACAGGGGTATGCGAGGCAGGCGTACCGTCCTCATGCACAATCGTGGCGCTCACCATGCCGTTTGTCGTTTCCGACGTGGCGCCGCCGGCAATATTAATAGAGCATGTACTGAGCATACTGACGATAGCAATAAGCACTATGAATATGAGATACCGTTTCATCGCTTTTTCCTGCTCACTTTCGTCAATGGGTACAGCTGAACATTCATCTGATAAACACTTTCAGGAGAAGCATTATCATTTACATACCGTATCACCGTATTTCGAAACTGCTGGGTTAACTCCTTCAGTCTCTGTAAATCTTCCGGGCCGATATTCATGGTTATGGTCGATATGTCCCGCTGCTCTTTTTTGTGCCTGGCCAGAGACTCTTTCGCCATTTCGATAGTCTCTTCCTGAAAGGATTGTATGGCCAGAGACCGCCACTCACTGCCGGTAGTGATTGCCTTATCAACAAGCTCGTACCTGCCGTTTGCATCACGTTTTATTAATTGCAGCTTCTCAAGCAGCTTGATTGCCTTCTTTGCCTCCTTAACCGATATGGGAGGGGTCAGCTGCTCTGCCAATTCTCTATAATCACCATGAAAATCATAAAACTGAAGGAGGGAACGAATTGCCGAGTAATACCACTTTCTGTAAAATTCAAACTGATCGCTGGTGAGTACGTTACTTTTCAGCTCTTTAAAGGAGAGCAGTTTTTCAAAAAAGAGCTTACTCTCCTTGTCTGATTTTGCCTTAATAAAATGGACCAGGGTTTCGAAATATTCTGCTTCCTGCTGGTCAAAACTGAAATATTCTATGAACTTTTTAATTGATTTCTCTGCTATATGCCTTGCCTTAATTAAAACCTTTGCCAGATAACTCTGGTCTATGTCAACCATTCGCCCAAACAGTTTATACGAGAAAAAAGGATTCTCCCCTTTTTTTTCCTCATAAAACTCGCGCAGGTAATCTCGATAATCCAGGTATTCAAATATCTTTTTCATAATATTATTACTTTTTCACAATATTATTATAAGTATACCACAAAAAGGGGTGAATAGTGTACCTTTTTTTATTTTTTATAGACAGTAATGTCCAAGCAAACGAATATTATTTGGTTTATAGCTAAAAAAATAGCCTTTTTCTAATATTATCCGATAAAAATATGGTTTTGAAATGTCCAAGACAGGAGAGGGTACCAATTCTCAAATTTTTTATATAATATTGAGTTCACTCTAAAAAGTTAACAACAGGTATAATTACCAGTAAA
>JAUXBV010000189.1 GCA_030619215.1 Fibrobacterota bacterium
CAACGAAGTCACCATATACTTCTTCAATTGTCAACTTATAATTAACCTCTGTAAATAACTTAAAAGCATCCAAATCGCTCTTTTTTACCAAAACACGATTAAATCCAAAAGATGGTGTTATTCCAAATGGAATGTTACTTTCATGATCAGGATAAAAGGATTTTACTATAGGTATATTCGAAAATACAAAACCAAAATGGAAATCTTTTAAAAGCTTTACTGCATAACCTACATCCAGATGAATAGAACCATCAGTAATCGGTGCACCATAATTTGTCATATGATATCCCGCGAGAATAGCTGAAATACCAATAGAATGATTATCTAAATTTATAAATGATAAATCCCTTCCATATCCAAAAATGCTGCTGATGTAAATACGTTTATCTGAAAGAGTGTCTCCTGTAGGAACTATTTGTTGCGTAACAGGGTCCCATTCTAACGAAGCTATTTCACCAGGCATGATAAGAGGGTAACAGTCTATGAAAAAGGAAAAACCTCCAACATAATTTTTCGGGCGTTGAACGCAGAAAGAAAAGTAATGATCTTGAAATACAGGTATCTCATTATACCAATTTGTTTGAGGCTCAAATGCATTACCATATGATATTGCCAAATTGTTAAATCTTATATTTTTTATTCCCAATCCAGCAGGGTTTAATAGAAGTAAGTTTTCATCGTTGGGCAATGAATATCCTGCGCCAGCCATGCCATTCTGTCTGCAGCCATGAATAAAGAAATGACGATTGTTCAGCCATTCACTTATCGAGATATCGGCCATCGGGCCGTCTGCCCTGATCAAAGAAACATTAAAAAGCAGAATAATTATGAATAATATTTTTAGTTTCATCTCTTATATTTATACCATTATCCTTATTCTACCAAAGAAAGAAGCATACCACATATAACAACACATTGTTAATTAATAATTTTCAATTTTAAATTTTGCATTGATCTATATCAAAAACCTCCCCCTCTCATAAATCAACTCACCATCAGCAAATATCTTCCCGCTCCTCCTCATATCACAAAGCATATCCCAGTGTATTGCCGATACATTTTTTCCTTTTGATTCAGGAAAGGATCTTCCCAGGGCAAGATGAACGGTGCCGCCGATTTTCTCGTCAAACAGCATATTTCTTGTAAACCGTTTAATGTTATTGTTTGTTCCGATTGCCACTTCCCCGACATAGCGCGCGCCGGAATCGATATCTAAAACATTTTTAAGCAGGTTTTCACCTTTTGCCGCTTTTGCGTCAACAACTTTGCCCTTTTCAAAAGAAAGCCGAATATCCTCGACCTCTCTATTTGCATAAATGCCCGGAAAACTGAACCGTATATGGCCGCTAACCGAATTCTCAACCGGTCCTGTAAACACCTCCCCATCCGGGAAGTTTTGCCTTCCATCGCAGTTAATCCATTTCCTCCCCTTCACTGAGAGTCTTATGTCCGTATCTTTTGATACTATATGCAGCATTTTCTTTTTATTGAGCTTATCGCATATTCTCTTTTGCTGTTTTGAAACCTCTTTCCAGGCTTTAATTGGGTCTTTCTTATGCAGCATACACGAATTGTAAACAAACTCCCTGTATTCTTCCAGGGACATTTTTGCCTCCTGTGCTTCTGCCTGCGTCGGAAACAGAGTGCCGCAGATACGAACCTCGTTTTTCGCCATTCTGTCAAAAATTGTTTTTAAATACCTGCTTCTTCCCTGGGTGTGAACCTTAATCTTTTCAGGATTAATATTTGTAAGGCACTTTGTATTTTCACTGCCAATTATCCATATAAGCGCGTCAACGTCTTTAATAAGCTTGTATTCATTCGCCGGAATATACTGTATCTGCTCCTTTTTACCGTATTTCAGGAGGATTTCCTTAGTAGGCTCGTCAAGAATATTCATCTGCGGAAGCGCACCGCGCTGTAAGGCATATTTATACAACGCGCGCATCAGCGGCAAGGCAACAGTACTCCCTCTTATGCTAAGCTTTTCACCACGTTTGATTTTTATCGAATAGTCTAACAGAACATGGGCATGCTTCTCTTCAATTTTTTCCATATCGTTCCCCTTTTTTATGATATTAATATAAGGTATAAGATATGCCTTGAGGAAAAGCAACACCTTTTAAAATGATGGAACGCGGACGTGTACTCCGAAGCTTTAGCTGAAGGGGTATAACACGGATAAGACAGGTTTACACAGATAAAAAAATAACCAAGGGGAAAAAAGACACCTGGAAATTTATGTATATATGAATATGTGGGCTTAATAATGAATTTAATGATTTGTTGATATTAATATGGATAAAAACGGGATAGACCTTCTATCCAGCGTCTCTCATTTGGCAAGTGGGCATTTCGATCTTAATAACCAACCACAGAAAAACTTCCGCTTTCAACTGATTTTTACTGGCTGAAAACAAAGGGATATACAACTTCGGTTACATCACCGGGCTTATCTATCTTTTCAAAAACCCAGCGTTTAATTTTTTCTACTACTTTTTTCTCAAGCTCCGGATCACCCATGGTGGAGCTGACAACCTGGCAGAAAATAACCCTGCCAAACTCGTCAATAGCAAACTTTACCGTGATCCTGCCTTTAAGGCCGGGCTTCTCACGCAGCCTTCTGTTATATGCGTATCTGATGGCAGCAAGGTTTTGCATTATTACACGCATGACACTTGCCTTGCTTCTACTGCCGGTCAGTGAACCACCTTTCGTAAACTGCGGTGACGCTATTTTTAATGAACCGCGTTTCTTCAATCCAAGGCCACCGGCATCGCCGCCCATTAAGCTGCCAATCAGGTCATCGGCTCCACCGGAACCTCCGCCGAAGCCGCTTCCATATCCAGCACCATAACCTATGCCTGCAGCTCCTTTTCTTTTAGCCTGACCGGTAATAATACCCAATACACCTCTCCGCATTTTCCTAATTTTCGCAAAACGCTCCCGAGGCTGGCTAAGATGCGAAACACCTTCCGGCATGGGTAGCGCCTGCTCAACTGACACCCATTTCCCCTCTTTGTTTCTGACTGCATCATCTATTGCCACAAAGCTGGTATATTGCGTCATGATTCTGTATTCCAGGCCCAGCTTGGTTATTTGCTCTTTCACTTCCTGTGGAGTGTATGAGGCATCGCTAAACAACTGACTCCCAAGCAGACTTGTCTCTTTTATCTTTCCCCTTGCCCAGAGGGTGGCAAGAACTCCGTTGTTTTTCTCTTTTTTTGGAAGACGGATATTTACTTTCTTTATATATTTCCTGCCACCCGGCAGTTTTCCCACAATCGTTACCGACCCGGCGCCCGGCTCTGTATATTTACCCGTTAATACCAGGGGCTGTCCATGAAACAGGTCGGGGAGCTGGGCCGGTACGGTCTCATGTACCTTGACACCGTTCCATTTAAGCTGAATGTCGGTGAGTACCGGCGCATCGATAAGCGAGTAGAACTCTCGTGTCGCTTTGCCAGCTTCACCATCCTGCCGAATTGTCATGCAAACACCTCGTCCGGTATATGCCATGCCCTCCAACAGGTAATGGTTCACCGATGACCCGACTCCCAAGCTAAAAACACGGCTGTTGGCCAGCCTGTTCCTTATTGTAGTAATTATCCTCTGTTCGTTGCCGACATAACCGTCAGTGAGAAACAACACCAGCCTCTTACGCCCTTCAACGTGCGGAAGGTCGAAAATGGCATTAATAGCCTTCATCATCTCCGTTCCGCCGCCTCCACGCATTCCATCAACATACTGCATGGCACTGGTAACATTTCCCGGTGTAGCCTTCAATGGTTCCGGTGACATAATATCCGTTGAGCCGGCAAATTTTATCAAACGGAAAACATCATCCCTGCGCATATTCTTTAGGCACAGCCTTATTATCTCCTTGCACTTTTCAATAGGAAATCCCATCATTGAACCGCTGTTATCCACTACAAACACCAGCTCACGGGGAAATATCTCTCTTGTATCAATATCGTGCTTCGGAATCATTATGAGCTGAAAAAAGCCGTCGCCGTTCCCTGGGTGGTGTGTAAGAACAACATTTTTAATCTCCCCTCCTGCAACTGCATAATCCAGCATGAAGCCCTTATTTGGAATGCGGTCATTGGGCATTATTCCCACTGTTATTGTTTTATCATTATTCTGTACAATTTTTACTTTGTGGCTGGGGCTGCCGACTTCTTTAAGTACAGTACCGGCATTAACAACAACCTGCATAGAAATATCATGCCCGCTTCTGACATCAGGGGGTAAAAGTGGGGGTGTAATCCTGTGCGCATCGGGAACCTGATCCGTTGGCTTAACCGTTCCACGGTTTTCGGGACGTAAAGGATTTCCCGGTATATAACGCGGGCCTACCACCATCGGAAAGCTAAACTTGTATCTGCCATCCCTGTATTTCAGCTCCTGCACATAGCTTATCTTTACCAGTATTGTATCATCAGGTAAAATATTTGCGATTGACTGAGTAAATATATTCGGCCTCTCCTGCTCAAGAAGGCTTGCAGTTTTACCGTCCCTTCTTGCCTGCTCATACATGGCACGGGCTTCGCCTCTCTCCTTTATTACCCCCTTTATTCTCTTTTTTCCAATAATCATAATCATGGAATCAACAGCAGCATTTTCCGGTAAAGGAAACGTATACAGCGCCTCGATGGTAGTGACAATGAGATTAATAAATGTCTGCGTTACCTGTACACGGGCAAGGAATCCGTCTATTCGCCCACTAACATCGGTATGTGCCAACGGCAGTGCCAGTTTCTTTCCCTGCCTCAGAACAAGCATCTCTCCCTGGCCGGCAACATAACCTTCAGGAATTTCCATTACCTCCAGCTGACTATCCGCCAGAGGCTTGGCTGAACTCCTGAGCTGACCGGTTTTTTCCTGTTTCTCATTCTGTCCGACACATTGTTCTGCAAAAAGGAGGGTTCCTATTGTAATGGCTATAATAATAAGAACTCCGCATGGTAATATTGTTTGTTTCATAGGAATACCCTCCTTTTGCAGAAGCTAACCCTGATTTACCATCAGGTAAACCGGCAATATTTAAAATTGCAACAAATTTACATTCTGTTTATTAAAACGCCTGTAATGGAGATTTTGTTACTGTAAATTTAACTTTTATTTGTTTTGTCAATATTTGGATGAGAGAGTTCGGGGAGGTTTGAGTTTCGTTTGACATTCATTCTTAAGAAGTGATTTTAGAGGAGATAACCGAAGATCCAGTTGATTGGAGCATTACAAGCTGTTCCATTCCAGACTTTGCCGGAATGACTGCTGTTTTACAACTTTTGAGACAGGCTCCACTTCCCCCATCAAAAAAATAATCTTTTTTATTATATCTATTGAGAAAAATTAAAAGGATAAACAACTTCCGTTATATCACCGGGGTTATAAATCTCACCAAATTTCCAGGACTTGACATTCTTTATAACCTGCTCTTCAAGGGGTGGATCATCCATAGTAGAGCTTATAACCTTACAGGAAATCACATCTCCTTTTTCGTCAATACCAAACTTAACCGTGATCCTGCCTTCGAGGTTAGGCTTTTCCGCCCACCTCTTGCTATAAGCCCGGACTATGTTTCCACTGTTCATATTAACAATTATGAGAATACCTGTCAATTGCCTGATTTCAACGTGATCAACCTCTATTTTATCGGAGAGGGTTACCGCTTTATTTTCATCCAGAAAACTTTGAATGACAATTTTTGTAAACGTGCTCTTATCAATGGGGTCTAAAACCTGTTTGTTGACCGCTTCGGTTAAATCCTTCATTGCAACCGAGTCAAGGGTGACTGACTCTACAAACCCAATCAAATCAAGCGCACCACCCGGTGTTATATAAAATTTTAACGTTATGGTATCTTTCTGTTCATAAATTTTAATAACGTCCGTCAAAGCCTCCTTAATATCCGGGGCAACCTTGTCAATACATTGCCTGACAATCTTCTTGTTGCGTCCGGGATGATATAATTTGCCATCCCCTTTCTGTTTCCCCGTCTCTTTCTGCTTCTGTACTTCTGCCTTTTCCTGTTTCGGTGCTTTTACACCATCCTGCTTCTGTACCTTTTGTGAAGAAGCGCAGGAAAGAAACAACATACAAGTAAGGATAAAGATTGGAATAATGGAAAATTTGAAAGTAAGCATTTTGTGACATTTTACTTTATTGGTCATTTTTCCCTCCTGATTTATAACAAGAAAATAATTCAAGAAGCATGAGGGTAGAACCTAAAGAGTGGAAGTAATGGAGTGTTGGGATATTCAGAATATAAATTAGCTGAATAAATCCAATAGCTCCAATGGATTGGCTATTAATTTCTGTGCTCCCGCTCTAACCAGCTCCTCTTCCGATCTGAAACCCCAGAGCGCACCGACAGGAAAAATACCTGCATTTACCGCTGTCTGCATGTCTGTTGCCGTATCCCCGAGGAAAAGGCACTCTTCCGGAGAAATCTGCATACTATTTAATATTTGCAATGTCAATTGCGGATCGGGTTTTAAAAGAGTATCCTCTTTCTTTCCCATTACATTATGAAATGGGGTTGCTGGGAAATAATATTTTATGCACTGTACCGTTGCTTCATGGGGTTTATTGGACAGCACGGCGTATTTAATCCCCTTCTCCTCGAGAGCTCGCAACAACTGCTCAATATCGGGATACGGCTTTGTGTGTACTTGACAACCGGCTCCATAGACAGCTTTAAACTCTGAAATGCACTCTTTCACTAAATCTTCTGTAATTCTATCTTTCGGTATTATATTGCGTATAACATTCTCAGCACCATTACCTACCAGCAATTTATACTCATCCACGGTGAAAAGGGGAAAGCCA
>JAUXBV010000091.1 GCA_030619215.1 Fibrobacterota bacterium
CTGGGTTATGGCTGGTGGCTATGTTATGGTCGATATAAGGCCTGAGTTTAACATACCACGAAGCGGCGGTAGTGAGGACAGGCCGCCAACAATCGATACAAGGGTGATTAAATCCATGGTCCGGTTAAAGGATGGTCAGACCATTGTACTTGGCGGTCAGAGACAGAGTGAGGATGTTGTTAACAGCAAAGGAATTCCTTTTTTAAGCAGTATTCCCATTCTTGGATACCTTTTTTCCAGCAAGACAATAACCAAAAACGAAACTCAGATGATGATTTTCCTGACGCCTCATGTGTACTATGGTGATGAAGGGGTAGTTTCACCGGACGACTATTTTGGTGATGAGTTAAACAAGATGCTTGAGAAGCATGATCCTGAGATAAAGCGTAAAAAGAAGGAAGAAAAGAGGAAACTTAGAAGGCAAAAGAGAGAGAGAAGAAAAAAGGAAAAAGAGCTGCGGGATAAGGAACCTCTCAATCAGCTTCAGGCCGGCAAGGAGCCGGTAAAGACAGAAGGAAAGGAAGAGAGTAAAAAAGAAGACAAGCCGGAAAAGAGTGTAGAAAAAAAGAAAGAGGAAAAAAGATTTTCTTCCTGGCTGAAAAAACTGTTTAAAAAAGATAAAAAAAAGGTACCCGAAGAAAAAAAGCCTGCTGAGGAAGAAACTGGAATTAAGAAAGATAAAGAAAATAAAATAGAGGAGAATAAGAAGAAAGAAGAGAAGAAAGAGATAGAAGACGAATAAGGGCAGGATTGATAAGAATTGTCAATGGTCAATTGCAAATAGTTAATTGTCAATGAATAGAAGCATTATTTAATGGTTTGAAATAATTTATATAAAAAAAATCCTTATTTCAAATCACATGTCCGCCGAAAATGTATTGAAGGTGGATAATTCTACAATCTGAAATCTAAAATTCTTTCTCTGCGGTAAAGAAAGGATATACATTATGAAAAAGAAGACATTTATAAACATTTTAAGTTGGCTAATAATCCCGGCACTATCATTTCTATGCTGCACAGACTGGGACTTAGGTGAAGAAGATGTTCCAGACTCAGTAACGCTTGGTATCATTGGAGTTACGGACACAACAGTTACTTTACGCTGGTCAAAGTCGGATGATGTGGATTTTGAGAGTTACATGGTTTACTATTCTCAAAGTGACGTGGTTGATACAACCGACCAGATCGCGGATACTCTCTTTTTCAGCTATGATACGGTTAAAACAGTAAGCAAGCTTGAGCCTGAGAAACATTACTATTTCCGTGTTATTGTTAACACATTTCGCAACATGATCTCAGCTAGCAATATTGTAGATACAACAACCCTGAAAAATATCAGCTCCTATACGTTGAAATTATCAAAACCGGTAGCAGTATCAGAACATTCAATCTCATTAAGCTGGGAAAAGGAGTGGACAAGCACTTATAACCAGTACTGGATATATTGTGATACTACTTCAACAGTTGACAGCACAGATATCTGTATTGATACGGTTAATAATGTTACTGCGGATACAGTATCAGGCCTGAAACGTGAGACAACATATTGGTTCAGGGTTTATTTAAACAGGAATGGTATTCCACAGGCGGGAAGTAATATTGACAGTGCGACAACCTCCGACGGTAAGCCGAAACCCGTATCTGTTTCAGTTGACAGGCAAAGCATAACAGATACCTCGGTAGTATTAGCGTGGAGTAAAAGCCCTGACATTGACTTTAAAAGATACCTGGTATACTATGACACCATTCCGAAAATTGATACTTTTACTGTAATCGACACTGCTGACACTCATCATGTCGCTTCTGTTAACTTCATTAATGATACTATCTATACAATTAAAACATTGCAGCGCAAAAAAACATACTGGTTCAATGTATATGTAGAGGATACCAGTAAATTTGTCACTGCAAGTAATGTTGACAGCGCCACTACATCAGAAGGGTTGCCTAATCCGGTGGAGCTTTCTATAGGGACAGTTACCGATACTTCTGCCGGGCTTGTCTGGTCAATGAATAATGACAATGATTTTTATCGATATGCCGTGTACTATAGTGATACCTCTTATGGCCTTGACACTGTTACGGTAATTGACACTGCTGCCCCAGGTTTTTTCAGCGTTAAAACACTGAGAAGTGATACCGGAGATACCGTTGTTCCATTGGAGCGAAATAAAACCTATTACTTCATTGTTTATGTGGAGGATAGTTATGGATTGATTTCGAACAGCAATATTAAAAGTGCTACAACAGATGATGGCTTGCCGGAAGCAGTAGAACTTACTATTGATACAAGCTCTATTACTGATATATCTGTCATACTGCAATGGAGTAAGTCACCGGATTATGATTTTAAAAATTATAGCATCCATTTTGATACTGAAGAAGAAGTAGATTCATCAGACAGCTTATGGGGAGATATAACTTTTCAGGATAGCACTACAGTTCTTATTAACGGCCTTACTCCCTATACACGGTACTGGTTCAAAGTGTATGTTACGAGCAATTCAGGGCAGAAAGCCGGAAGTAATAGTGTATATAATTTTCCGGTAATTTTATTTATTGATACAGCTACAACGCCAGTAACGGATTCGACAGTACCACTGGGATGGACACCATCCTTTTATACTAAATCGTCGTTTATAAGATATCGAGTATACCGTTCATCACAACCAAATGTAACAAATCAAGGGGAAGCTATTGTTGATACCATTGACATTTCAGCAGATTACTTTGTTGATACTACCGCTTCTGCCTCTCCTGTGTATTATAGACTTTTTCACCATGCATTTAATGATGAGGGAAAATATGAAGTCAGAAAATCAAATGAGATACAGGTTAACACACAATAGCATGCGGATGACGCAGATTGGACGAATTTGTACAGATTAAATTATAGATTATTTCAATATTCACACCCTTCTTTGGTAGGAGAAGGGCTGGGGATGAGGTTACAAAGGAAAAAAAACAATACTATTTTTTCTCCCTCTATAAGGCAGAGGTCAAAAGAAATAACTTAAAATGAAACATTTATCTCTATTTAAAAAATTATTTATCTATCTCGATCCCAAATACAATTTACGTTGTGGTGTTGTACCGGTAAATGCTGGATTCCGTTATGCAGTTTCTGCTATTGACAAAGACAATAAAAGCTGTTTTTTATATTATGGAAATAATATCAATAAAGCACTTTTTGTTATTCCACCAGTTGCTGTAAAAACGACATTATCCGATACAAAAGTTTCTTTTATCAGAAGCCCATTGAATAATGAAACAGCAGATTCCTGGATTGTCAGGAATGAGGAACATATTTACCCGCCGGGATTTGCAGCCGATCAGGTTGTTAATGAGTGGGATGTTCGTGACAAATCCATTTATTCTGCTACAGCTACAAAGGATTCTCTCCGGAAATACCGGGATTCTATTCCGGAAGGTAATTTTATTCTAAGCTCTATAAGCGTACCCTTATGGGACCTTTCGATACTCTATTCCAGATTTATCTCCGAGCCATTTGTTATTTGGAAAATTACGGAAAAAGGTTCTATCCTCGGTTATGTTAAAGATTGTCGATTACAGAGCCTGTGCAATTTCTGGCCTGACTATGAAGATTTAAAACAGGATAAAGAAAAAATTGGAAATGAACTTTCGCCTTTAATTCGTTCATTGACTGCCGGTGAGAATATTTCCCCTGTTATTCCATATTTTGAAAATGAAAAGATAGCTTTACCTGCTGATTTCTCTATTCAAAACTACAATATTGGGAAACCACCGCAAATTAACTCAGTGCCGGTACAATATCATGAAGTATATGCGTGCTCCCTGCATGAAGAGACACACCTTGATTTTGCTAATATTTCAGATACACAAAAATCGCTGACAATTGAAAAGAAACGCCGTACTTTTCTCTTTGCTCTCAAGGGTACATTTATTACTATTATTGCCTTATCTTTATTCTTAGCATTGGGCGGAGTGGTAATATTCGGTATTCAAAGATATACGGATAAACGTGCCAGGCCATTACAAACATACATAAAACAAATTGAAGATGGACAGCACAGGCTTGACTCATTAAAAACCCTGTTCAGGAAAAAAGCGAGCTTTCTTTCAAGGGAAAGCATTGTCACCTATTTATTAAATGAGCTACAGTTGGTTTTTCCTGATGGAGTCTGGGCAGAGCAGATAGAAATAAGTGAGGCTGATGAAAAAAAATGGAAGATTAATATAATAGCACTTTCATATTCAACTGCCCTGATACCGCAAACTCTTTCCAATTTGGAGCAGGTTGAGGGTATTGGTAATATTCGTATGATTTACAGTGAGCAGGTAAAGATTGAAAAAACAAAAAAGCGTGTAATAAAAGCAAAGATTGAAGGAAATTGGAAGAATGAATAAGACCCGGGAAACTTTGTCTAAAATCGGACTTCTTAGATGGGAGACTCTTTCCATAACCAGTGTTATTGCGTTGGTGCTTCTTGCCTGGTATGTAGTGTATCCAATAATATCTTACCAGTGGGAGCAATCTACTGCTATCTCAAAAGAGATAAACTTTCTTAAGACGGAAGATATGCTTCCGGAAAAGAGCAGCTCAATCAGAAAAAAAGCTGATAAAATTGACAGCCTTCTGAAAATTACTGAGAGCCAGCAGAGCTTCAACGAACCGGTGATAATGAAAAAGATGTACATGCTCTCCGATTCTACAGGATGTACCATTTCAAAGGTGCAGATCGGAGAGCCTGTTAATATTGGCTCCGGTGTGGAAATACCGGTTCTTATACAGGGCGCAGGAAAATATTCCTCTATTGGAAAGTTTATTGATGGCATAGAAAACAGTAATTTTGCGACACGGGTACGTCAGTTAACAATTAAGAATGATAAAAAAGGTGACTTGGGAAGCATTTTTCTTGATTTTGTAATAATGGAGAGCAGTAAAAGGTAGTTTTATGAGAAAGAAATTGATTATCATTCTTATTTGTATAGCAATACCGATATATATCTATAATGCATGGCTTATTACAGGCGGTTTTTTCAGAGGAGGCCCGGAAATAGCTGAAGATGGCTCGAAGAAATTTATCAAGACAGAGCTATCCCTTCCCTCTATGCGTATTGTTCGCTTTACAGAAAAAGGGAAAAGCCCGTTTGTACCATATAAAATGAAACCAAAACCTGTTGTTTCGAAAAGGACAGTTAAGCCTAAAGTAAGAAAACCAAAAACAGAAGTTAAGCCTCCAAAAATAAAAATTACCGGCATAATGTGGAATCCTTCAAATCCTGTGGCTATGGTAACTCTGCCAGATGGAACAAGTACTGTGGCAAAAGCCGGCCAGACGCTTGCGGGCAATATTGAAGTTAAAAAGATTGAGAAGAACAGGATAAGGATTGTATATAAAGGAAATTCATTCTGGATAAGGAAATGATGAGAGAATTGGAGTAATGGAGTAATTATTAAATTCCAAATAACAAATCATAAAAAACAAATAATTAAAAATGACCACTAATCCAAATCACAAAGAGAAATTACAGATGGTAACCAAAGGTTACATACCTTTTCCCCAGGGAATGGAAATTGCAAAAAGGTTTTGAACATTGAGTATTGGAAATTGAGATTTATTTGTAATTTGTAATTTGAGATTTGGGATTTTATCACGTTACCGTTACCCATTAACGATACGGGCTTCGTCACCGTCACCATAACCGACAAACTTATACCAAAGCAGGAACCAAAGGATGACCAAATATCTCTATAAAGCTATTGACTCATCAAGCTCTGATATAACAGGTGAAATAGAGGCAGATAGCCAGGATGAGGCTGTTGACCTTCTTAGAAAAAAGAATATTCGGGTTCTATCCATACGTAAGTCTCCGGTAAAATTCTCCTTTCAATTTATTTCCAAGGTTAAATTAGTTGATATAAGCCGCTTTACACGTCAATTTGCCGCTATGATCTCCGCGGGTCTTCCACTGGTGCAATGTATGGATATTTTAAATAAACAGACTGAAAATAAAACCCTTGCAAGTGCTGCAAACCAGGTCTACAGTGATATTCAAGGCGGAAGCTCACTTGCCGAAGCGCTTGAAAAGCATCCCAGAATTTTCAATGACCTCTATTGCAGTATGATAGCAGCAGGTGAAAAGTCGGGGAATCTTGATCTGATTCTTGTACGCCTGGCAGACTACCTTGAAAAGGCTCATTCCCTGATGAGAAAAGTAAAAAGTGCCATGACATATCCTGTGATTATATTTATTGTTGCTATCTGCGCTACAGTGCTTCTTTTAACGGTTGTGGTACCCAAATTTGAACAAATGTTTATTGACTTGGGAGGAAACCTGCCATTGCCGACGCTTATTGTTATGGCTGTTTCTGGTTTTTTCCAGAACTATACCCTTTTGATACTTTTAATTATCTTCGCTTTTATATTTCTACTCAGACGCTATTATAACACTGAAAAGGGCGCATACATGTTGGACTCCATCCTGCTTAAAATTCCTGTTATAGGAGATATTCAGCGTAAAAGTTCGATAAGCAGGTTCTCACAGACGCTTTCCACGCTGCTGAATAGCGGAATAAATATTCTTAGCGCTCTTGAGACAACAGCCAGGACTGCTGGAAATAAAGTTTTAGAGAAAGGTATTCATAGCACAATTGAAAAAATCAGTGCCGGACAGCCAATTGCAGAGCCTCTTGATAATACCGGACTATTTCCTCCTATGGTAATTCAAATGATAGCGGTCGGTGAAAAAACCGGTGATGTTTCTGGTATGTTAACCAAGGTTTCCACTTTTTATGAAGAGGAAGTTGATACAGCAGTAGACGCTCTCACCTCTATTTTAGAGCCTATAATGATTGTGCTGCTCGGATTCCTGATAGGTGGAATATTAATAGCAATGTATCTTCCAATGTTTGAAATAATAAGTATAGTAGAATAACATGGAGTAATAGTCCCGCTTAAGCGGCATGGAGTGTTGGAAACGCGGGCGGGAAAGGGCAAGTTGTCAGTTAACAGTCATCATCCAGAAAAAGTCCCATAGGGACGAAATATCTATAGAAACATGTAACACACAAGAAAGCGCCAATCCCGTAGGGATGAAATAAAAATGGAATAATGGAATATTGGAAAAAACTTTAATTCCAACATCCTTCATTGAGACATTTGTTATTTAAATTAAAGATCATAATGTTAAAGTTTATAAGTCATAATACCAAATCAAAAATCATAAATCATAAATCTAAAATCATTTCCCACTCTTTGACCTTCTTCAAAGGTAACAGTTCCGGATACAGCCTCTACCTGGTCCTTATAGTTCTTGTTATAGCTGGTGTCCTTTTTTCAATTACCCTGAAAAGCAGTTTAGTAGCTCATGTATTCAGTGTGCGCCATGTTCAGAGCCTTCAGGCAAAGCTCCTTGCACACTCAGGTATTGCACGCGCGGAATACTTCCTCAACGGCGGAGATGGTCATGACCTTTTCTGGGAAACCGATCGATTTGAAGAAAAAGTAGAAGATTTTGGAAATATAATTCTGTCTTGTATTCAATTCGGAGCATTTGTAAAAGTAACCAGTATAGGAAAAAGGTTAAAGAAGGAGTATGTTTTAGAAGGTTTGATGGGAAGAGACGTTCCGAAGAATATTAGTCCCGTCATTACTTTAACGGGGCATGTTGGCGGCCTTGTATTAGCGAAAGGTACTACTATAAATGGTAATGTGGTTTTACATCATGGAACAGTAAAGAGAGGAAGTAATAAAAGTCCTATTCCAAATTCTCATACTTGGGTGAAACAACAGGAGTCTCCGCCCCTTCCATTTGATATACAAAACATTAAGTCCTTTATGGAATCTTCCAAAAATAAAATTTCATCGTCAATGACAGATAAGAAAGCCCTGCAGGGAAATATGTATTTATCAAAAAACAATGATAGCATCCTTGCTAAAGTTCCTCTGATAATAAACGGTAATTGCGATATAACCGACATTATTATTACAAATGCTTCAATAATAGCTTCCGGTGAAGTTACTATTAGAAGTAATGTTATATGTAAAGGCAGTATGTTTCTATGTAACAAATTAGCAATTAATGATGGCACAACTTATGAGTGCCTGTTTTTTTCTAATTCTACTCAGAATATTAAAGGCGGTAAACATTCATCACAATTTTTTTGTAATGATTCAATTATAATTGGTAATAAAGCTAAATTTGATATTATGTCTTTATGGGTATCAAATAGAGTACAAAATAGCGATACAACATTAACAGGCGGTATTATATTTCCAGAAAATAGAATTTTCAATGGTCATGCTATTTGTTATACAGATTCGATAGTAGATAAGTCAAATGTGAGAGTTGGCCCTGCTATTGTCCTAGGGCAAGGCAGCACCTTTAACGGTTGTTTAATTACAGACGGGGATATAAATATTAAAAGGATTATAGCAAATACGCATATATGGGCAAGGTCGATTGTAGCTGTTGAAGATAAAATGTCATATAAGAATTGGTTGTTAGGGTGCAAATTAAAGGCTCTTGATAAGGATATACCATTTCCACTGTTAGGAGATCTACCTGCAAAAGTAAGCTTGCTATATCAAGGATCATAGCTGCTGAATCAAAGGTTTTAAGATATGAGAAGCTCTCCATCTGAAAATACTATTAAAGGTTATACATTGGTTGAGGTTTTAGTTGCAATGGCTCTTTTTCTTATTGTTATTGTGCCTCTTATTGGCCACATGACCGTAGCGATAAAGATTAACAAGGGTAAGAATAAAATGGTTGCAGCATCTATTATTGAACAGGAAGCGGCAATTTTAAGAATGTTTCCGGATGAAACTTTTAATATAAAGCGCAGAAAGATAGGTGGAAGAGAATGGGTAATTAAAACATCCTTTAAAGGTGGAAAGCTAAAGACCTGCCATATCAGTGCACACTATAAAGGAAAAATGGTTGATAAAGCTATTTTTTATTTGTATATAGACAAGTAATTTCAGATTTTATATTTATCTTTGCGAACTTTGCCCCGAAAGAACCGGGATTGAAACCCCGAAAGAACCGGGATTGAAACCCCGAAAGAACCGGGA
>JAUXBV010000077.1 GCA_030619215.1 Fibrobacterota bacterium
CCACATCTTCTTCCGTGATGAATGAGCCGTGATACCGCTCTATATCAGGTGCCCCGCTTCGCAAAAACAGCATGTCGCCCCTGCCCAAAAGTTTTTCCGCACCGATCCTGTCAAGGATTGTCCGTGAGTCATTTGACTGAATTGTTCGAAAAGCAATCCTGGAAGTAAGGTTAGCTTTAATCGGGCCTGTAATAATATCCACCGATGGGCGCTGTGTTGAAACAACGAGGTGAATTCCAACAGCACGGGCCAGTTGCGCAATCCTCTGGATAAGTCCTTCAACATCACGTGACGCTGTAAGCATTAAATCAGCGAGCTCATCAACTATAATAACGATGAAGGGTAGCTTTTTATTGTCAGCTTCCGGTATAATGCCCTCTTTTATACTTTTTTCCTCAACCTTACCATTGAAAGACTCTATGTTTCTTGCGTGCACTCTTGCGAGTAAGCGATAGCGCCGGGACATCTCCATTATGCCCCACTGCAGCGCTTTAACGGCCTCCTTTGACTCGGTTACCACCGGCGCCAGGAGATGGGGAATGTGCTCATAGTAGGACATTTCCACCTTTTTCGGATCTATAAGAATAAGGCGTAATTCATCCGGGGTTTTTGTCATAAGAAGGCTGCATATCAGCGAATTTATAGCAACGCTCTTCCCGGAGCCGGTTTGCCCGGCAATGAGCATATGTGGCATTTTTACGATGTCCGCTACATAGGGCGAGCCTGCAATACTCCTCCCGATAATTATCGGGAGTTTTGCTTTTGATTTGCGGAAGGTATCAGACGTGAGAATGTTCTTGAAATAGACTATCTGCATTTCGATGTTGGGAAGCTCTATGCCGACCGCAGCTTTGCCCGGGATCGGCGCCTCTATCCGAATCTTCTTGCCGCCGACGGCCATGGCAAGATCATCCTGAAGGTTTACCACCTTACTGATTTTGATACCGGGCGCGAGCTCGATCTCATATCTGGTGACAACAGGGCCGGGACTGATATTAACCACTTTTCCCTCTATCCCGAAGTTAAGTAACGTTCTTTGTAAAATACGCGAGTTTTCCTCAAAAGCCTGGCGGTCCATAATGTTGGCTGTCAGTGGAGGGTCAGGCAGTATTTCCGGGTCGGGGATCACATAAGGTTTCGTCGGCTTTTTAGGCTTTTTCATCTCGTCATCTAGGGTGGGAACTTTACAAAATTCGCCTTCGTTTGCTTCGGTATCCAGCAGTGACGGAACAATAGCTGCGCCATCTTCAATATCAGCCTCTTCTTCTACTTCTTCTTCCAGCTCCTCCTCAGCTTTATCAGCCTGCTGGTCGGGTTCTAAAATAGTAATCGGTTCGTCTTTTTTTGCCCGAAATGCTGCCAGCTCCTCTTCGCGTACCTTCGCTGCTTCATCCTTTTCCTCTTCTTCAGCCGGAGAATCAACATGCATATCAGGGCCATTAATTTTTTTAGATGCGACCTTTTTCGTATTATTTCCAGCAGGTTGACTTTGTAATTGAGCATCTTGCATCGGTTTGCTAAAAAGGTCTGCCGATTTTTGAGAAAGATAGGAAGAGCTGCGGGAGATGGAAGTTATGATTAGGTTAACCATATCCCGGATGTTGACATTGAGCATGAACGCAAGGGTAATAATAAGCGCAAAGATAAAGAGAAAATACGGCCCGAATCGTTGTGCTCCAAATACATAGTGGAGAAGAAAGGTGAAGATATTGCCAATAATATTGTTTGGGGGCGGAAAAAAATTTTCCCGGGTTATTATCGGTAAATTGTGAATAGCCAGAAGGATGCACATTTGGAGGATAAACAGCCCGACAAAGAGGATATTCCGTAGAGATATTTCAGAGCCTTTGAATACGATTATTCCCAGGTAAATAATAGTCAGTGGAAAAAGGAGCGATGGGATGACGCCGAAAAGTGAAACAAGCCCGTAGGAGAGGTATGTCCCGAGCCAGGGGCCGAGTATGTTAAATGTTGGGTTGACAAAATAGGAAACCAGCGATATAAACACGAGAAGACCGGAAGCTGCGAATACTACTCCCCACAGCTCCTGCCCCACTCTGCTTTGTGAATCTTTGGAAGTATCGGATTTCTTTTCTTTACCCATCGAACATATTCTCCATTACCTTTTTCTCAATTGTGTAGAGCATAAAGCGAATAATTTTCGCTTTTTCCGACATCGTTTGATGCTGTGTTATTTTTGTATATTCCTCAAGTACACGGGCTGCTTCCTGTGCGCGCTTAAAACTCGCTTTTACAATATCTGTTTCACCGGTGCGGTTAAGCTCTTCCTCCCGGTTTTTACCTGCAAAAGGGTCAGTTTGCGTATCGCGAGACGAAAGTAGCGCCTTTTGATCAAAGTTGTTTTCAATCACTTCCAATGAATGACGCAACTGTTTTAGGTCTATTGAAATATCCTTATTCAGGTTTATGAAACGGAAATACTCCTCAATGACCCTAAGAGCTTCTCTCAGCCTGTTCAGGTTTGCATCGATTACTCTTAAAATCGCTTCTGATTTATTTCGGGACAATAAAAACCTCTCGTTATAGATTATAAATTACATTGAATATAGAATATTTAATAGAAAATAAGTAATAATTGATATTTTGAAGTATGTCAAAACGCTTGCATGCTATGGCTTTAATACCACTCAGGATAATAAAGGATGTATTTTCTTACCTATCAATTTGAAAGGATATAAAAATATGTACGAATTAACAATCGAAGAACATTTTTCCGCCGCACATCACTTGAAAGATTACAACGGGCCATGTGAGAATGTACACGGCCATAACTGGCTTGTGCGAGCGAGCGTTCAATGCGAAGAACTCAATGAACTGGGCCTGGGGATTGATTTTAAAGAATTGAAAAAACTTTGTAGAGAGGTAATTGAAAAGTTGGATCATAGTGATATTAATGTCATTTTTGAAAAAGAGGGGTGTAATCCTTCTTCGGAGAACATTGCCGGATATATTTACAAAGAGCTGGATAAAAAGCTTAAAGGGCAGAATGGCAAGGTATCACGAATTGACGTCTATGAGACACCCGGTAATTGTGCCTCCTATTTTGAATAATCATGAAGATTTGTGAAATATACCGGAGTATTCAGGGTGAGTCCACACGTGCCGGTATGATATGCACGTTTGTAAGGCTGAGCGGGTGTAACCTGTCATGTACCTATTGCGACACTCAATATGCTTTGCAGGAGGGTACAGAATATTCTATTGATGAGATTATTGAGAGAGTTGGAGAATTGGACAGCTCTCTGGTTGAAATTACAGGAGGGGAGCCCCTGCAACAGGAAGAAACCCCCTTGCTTTGTAGAAAGCTGTTAAACATAGGTTATACGGTGCTTGTTGAAACCAACGGTTCTTTGAATATAGCAATACTGCCTCAGGACTGTGTAATAATAATGGATATAAAATGCCCCGGAAGCGGCAGTGCCGACTCTTTTTATCCGGATAATATCTCTAACCTCAGAAAATATGATGAATGTAAAATGGTCATTTCAGGAAAGGATGATTTTGACTGGGCGGTAAAATATTTATATGATCATAATGTACATGAAAAGTGTACAGTTATTTTTTCTCCAAATAGAAAAAATGTTTCTCCCAAGGATCTGGCAGAGTGGATACTAAAGGCTAATGCCCCGGTGAGACTGGGACTGCAGATACATAAGATTATATGGGGAGGAGATGTTCGTGGAGTATAATAAAATATGAAGAAAGCAGTGGTACTTCTCAGCGGTGGTATTGATTCAGCTACTTGTTGCGCGATTGCAAAGAACGAAGGATTCTCCGTATATGCGCTGAGCTTTCGCTATGGTCAACGCCACAGCTATGAGATAACTGCTGCTGAAAAAATCGCACACCATCTTTCTGTAATAGAGCATAGAGTGGTTGGTATTGATTTGCGCGCTTTTGGGGGCAGCTCTTTAACTTCGGACGTTGCAGTACCTAAAAACAGAAAGATTAACAAAACAGAAATCCCCAACACCTATGTCCCCGCACGTAATACCATTTTTCTCTCCTATGCGCTGGCCTGGGCTGAAGTGATTGAAAGCCGAGATGTTTTTATCGGTGTCAATGCTGTTGACTATTCGGGGTATCCGGATTGCAGGTCCGATTTTATCAGGGCTTTTGAAAAAATGGCAAACCTGGCGACTAAAGCGGGTGTTGAAGGAGAGAAAACAACAATTCATACACCGCTTATCAATCTTTCCAAATCGGAGATCATTCAAAAAGGCATTTCTCTCGGCATTGATTATAGCTTGACACACAGTTGTTATGACCCTTCCCCTGAAGGCCTGGCATGCGGCTTTTGTGACAGTTGCCTTATCAGGAAAAAAGGATTTGAAGAGGCCGGGATTCCTGATCCTACGAAGTATAAAATAAACAAATAACCATTAATGACTCAGAATGCTAATCAGGTAATCAAAGCTTTTTTCAACAGCCTGTTCCCTGACTTCTTCTCTACGCCCGGGAAAAACATTTTTAAATACTTCAACTTTGCCTTTACAATAAATTCCGATAAACACAAGCCCAACAGGTTTTTCTTCAGTTCCCCCATCAGGCCCGGCAATACCGGAAACCGCAATTGAGCAATCGGTATTTAGCTTCTTCGCCGCACCTTCCGCCATTGCCGATACAGCTTCTTCGCTGACAGCTCCATATTTATCAAGAATAGCTTCGGGTACATCAAGAAGGGAAAATTTTATCCGGTTGTCATAGGCAATAATCCCACCGCGAAACCAGCTTGACGAACCAGGCACGGATGTTGTTGCCGCTCCGATCATTCCCCCGGTGCATGATTCAGCCGTTGAAAGGGTAAGGTTTTTCAGGAGGAGTAATTTGCCGAGGGCTTCGGCCTTTGTTTTATAGCCGGGCTTTGATAACATGATAGGCCCATATAATAATAAAAAGTGATACGTTAGCCATAACACCAGCCGCCACATCATCCATGGTCACACCGAGGCCATCTTCAATTTCTTCAAATTTGTAAACCGGAAAGGGTTTGACAATATCATAAAATCTGTACAGGAGAAAGCCGAGGAGAAGTACACGCCAGGATAGGGGGTGGAGAAAAAAAGTTATTATCTGTCCGGCGCATTCATCAATTATAATATGTTTGGAATCTTCCGAACCGTGCGTCTCTTTTGAATCATTTGACAGGAAGATAGTTATTGCAAGGAAAATAATATAGAAAAAACAGAATTTAACTGCATACTGCGGCATAAAAAAAGGGGCTACGGAGTCCCTGAAATACCAGAGCAGGCCGGCGGTTACAAGGGAGCCGATGGTTCCCGGCATTAAGGGGATATATCCAAGAAAAAACAGTGAGCTAAGAGTTTTTCGTATCCATTGCAGTATCGTTTTATTCATTTCGTTTCCTCGTCGTTGTGGGTGGTGTAATGTATGTCAATTCGTTCATTAAGAGCCTGGCCGAGCGTTATCTGATCCACATATTCCAGCTCGAGGCCTGAAGGGAGGCCGCGGGCAAACCTGGTGATGCGCAAATCGTTATCAGCAAAGATGCGGGAGATATATAAGGATGTCGTCTCTGCGTCTGTGCTTCCGCTCAACCCGAGGATCAACTCGTCGGGCTTTTCCGTTTCGACCCTTGTTTTCAGCTCTGCAATACGTATCTTGTCAGAGGTGATGCCATTGATAGGTGAGAGTACGCCGCCCAGGACATGATACAGGCCGCGATACCGCCCCGGCTTCTCAATAGTAAATACATCGAGCGGTTTCTCAACAACGCATATCAGAGAATTGTCACGCGAAGGGGAAGAGCAGATAGGGCACAGATCCGATTCACTGTAATGGTAGCACTTTTTACAGACAACAACCCTCTCTTTCAGGTCGCTGATATATTGTGCAAGGTTATGCACCTCTTCATCGCTCTGCTCAAGCATATGAAGCGCCATGCGCCATGCGCTCTTCTTCCCTATGGTAGGGAGTTTGCTCAGAGCATCAACAAGGTTTTCCAATGAATCGATCATATCAGCCGATACCCGGAATATTCATACCTGCCGAGAGGCCGCCGAATGCGCTGTTTGAGAGCTCCTTGACTTTTTCCTGAGCGTTATTGAATGCAGCAATAATAAGGTCCTCAAGCATTTCAACGTCATCCGGATCAACAACCTCAGGATTGAGCGATATTGACTGGAGCTCCTGCGCGCCGTTGAGAACCACCTTAACCATCCCGCCGCCTGCAGTACCTTCAACCTCTTTTTTATTCAGATCTTCCTGCGCTTTCATAAGCTGGGCCTGCATTTTCTGGGCCTGTTTCATTAATTTGTTCATATTTTGGGCCATATATTCACTCCTTGTTAGAGTACTTCTCCATCAAAAATATTAATAACGTCTTTTATAATCGGCTCATTTGCCATGTCCTCTTCAAGTGAAGGATGTATATGAGGCTTTACTTTAGCAGCCTGTTTTTTGTCCTCTTTTTTCTCCTGATCCTTTTTTTCTATTACTATGTGTAAATCAATATGCCTGCCGGCAAAAGTATCTAATTTCTTTTGAATAATATCTCTGTTATTTTTTTTAGTAACTTCCGCGAACTGAAACTGGAACTGGTTTCCAAAACGCAGGTCAATAGAATTTTCCGTGCTCTCCGCGATATGTGAAAGTGAAAGAAACGTTCCAAGATTGGGCCTCTCCTCAATTAATAATTCTATAAATGCAGGCCATTTTGCACCAGGGTCTATCGGTCCGGAAGGCTCCTGCGGAACATCAAAAGAGCTTGAGTCAATATCAGAAGGAATTGATGTTACTGTTGATTCCGTTTCAGTGTTCCGGTTGTTCAGGCTCTCCGTCAGGGGCTGTTTATCGCTTTTTTTTTTAATATCCGGATAATTTGTTTCTTTTGCTGTGTCCGGTGAATCCGGGATACGGCCTTTTTTTAGTGTTGTAAGTATCTGCTCCACAGAGACTGAACTGTCCAGATAAACCAGCTTCAGAAGAGCTGTTTCAATAAGAAAACGGGGGAAGGAGCTCCATCTCAGCTCTGATTCCGCTCTGCGGATAATCTCGTTCATCCTCAGAATATCACCTTCCGAGAAGCGGGAAGCCAGGTCTGTTTGTTGCTTAATGGTATCAACGGAGAGGTCAAGGCGTTGATTTTCGGCTATACCGGGAAGCCGGCTGAAAAGAAGCGTGCGGAGATATTCCTGAAATCCGACAATGAATTCCAACAGGTCAAAACCCCGGCTTTGTATGTCTTCAACTGCGTTCAATACCGGCAGGGGAGAATTTTCAGCAATTGCCTGAAGTATGCTATTGTATGTTTCTGTTTCAACAAGCCCCAGTACTGATCGCACCTCATTTTCGCTTATAGTATCCTGGCAGAAAGAGAATACTTGGTCAAGAAGGCTGAGCGAATCCCGCATACTCCCATCCGCTCTGCGGGCAATCAGTTGCAGCCCGCTTTTTTCATAGGCAATTTCTTCCTTTTTGCATATTTTTTCGAGCTGGGCAAGTATCTGTTCTGTTGAGATGCGCCTGAAATCATACCGCTGACACCGCGAATGGATTGTTTCCGGGACCTTTTGCGGTTCGGTTGTAGCAAAAATAAATATCACATTTTTTGGCGGCTCTTCCAGAGTTTTCAGCAGGGCATTAAAAGCGCTTTTGGAAAGCATATGCACTTCGTCAATAATAAAGATGCGGTATTTGCCGCCCATTGAAGTGTAACCGACATTTTCCCTCAGCTCGCGGATGTCATCCACGCTGCTGTTTGAAGCCCCGTCTATTTCGATTACATCAAAGCTTGAGCCGCTGGTAACATTTTTACAACTGGCACATGTTCCACAGGGATCCGGTGTCGGGCCGTTATCGCAATTCAGTGCCCTGGCAAGAATCCGGGCGGTGGTTGTTTTGCCGATTCCACGGGTGCCGGTAAAGATATAAGCATGTGCCACACGGTTTTTGGAAATAGCCCGTTTCAACGTATTGATGATATGGTCCTGTCCTACTACATCGTCAAAAGTAAGGGGACGCCATTTACGTGCAAAGACAAGATAGCTCATTATATCTCCGTTAATTGGTTACGGTTACGAAATTCGGAAACGTAGAAAATGGACGAAAGACATAACCGAAAGACGATACGCGCCTCTTCACCTTAACCGTAACCGATGTTTTTAGTTGGGGATCAAGTTTACCTGCGGCACACGAAGCGGGTGCTTACCGTTGCTCCCTTCCAGGTCTGGCGGGATTCGCAGACTTCTGTTGCGCAGGGCCTGATCCCCGAAAATAAAATTCGAAGCTCGAAATCCGAAACGAGGAAAATCTGTCAGAGCAATCCATTTTTCGAGTTTCGTGCCACGGATTAATAATTTTCACATGGCGGAGAGGCATTAGAGGTTGTTAGACTTTAGTCGTTACAACCACTTATACCCCCTCCATCAGCCTCCTGTTTCTCAGGAAGCTGGCGGAGAGGCAGGGATTCGAACCCTGGATACCTTGCGGTACACACGCTTTCCAGGCGTGCTCCTTCAGCCAGCTCGGACACCTCTCCTTTATGTCAATGATCGATTTTACAGTTATTATAAATTTCGAATATTATAAAATAGTATAGAAATAGGGAAAAAGGATAAAAGAATAACGGAGAGGCAGGGATTCGAACCCTGGGTACCCAAATGAGTACAACGGTTTTCGAGACCGTCCCGATAAACCAACTCCGGCACCTCTCCTAAGTGTATAACTTCAGGTCTAAAAATATGTTATGCTCTTACATCTTTAAACTTGAGAAAGGGGTAAGGGGCATTTTCGATTATGTGTAATCAGCATATTAATCATTCGTGCCTTGTGAATCGTGGCTTGTCATAGAATATTCTATTGTTCCAACATTTACACATATTCGCATTTTTCCCTGTAAGGGATTATTTTAAAGCAACAGCCGTTTTGTAAATCAAAAAAGGTTTATGGGGTCATAACATGCATTTAAATTGTAATTACTTCAAATTCTATTTTTCCCTTATGATCATATCTTTCTTGATATTTGTAAATTCCACCTGTACTTTAAGGGAAAAATCCGAGGCCATTCGTTATACCGTTTCCGGTGAAAAGATTTCGAAAGACTCGCTAAAGAGACAAATCAATTTTCCAGGGTATCAATTGAAAGCTTCACACTATGACATGTTGTTGTCGGCAAATGGGCAGTTCAACGTTACAGAAAGGGGAGGAGAAAGCTTTAAAATAACGATATTTCAGGATACGCCCCTTTCTATCAAAGCTGTCGAGTATAGTACTTATAAGAAAGATTTAATAATTATATGTGAACTCAACAAAGGCGGGGAGGAATGGAGTGAGATAGCAAGAATAAGTTTAGAAAAAAGAAAAGTAAAGTGGAAAACCCGCTTTGGCAGCTTCAACCTGTCCACTGCGATAATTCAAGATAAATACCTTTTTGGATCGACCCTTGGCTATGTAGGTAAAGTTGACCTGAAAAAGGGAAAGGTCGTGTGGCAAAAGGATGACCTGTGGGAAAAATATAAAGTCAATAATTTCGAGAAAATTGTTTTATATAAAGATACACTGGCTTTAATTGGGAGAGTGTATAAAATGAACAATAAAACTATGACAGGGAAGGCTGTAACCTTTAAATACAACAAACATAATGGCAGGGAAATAACAAAACAGTAATAATGGTTGTCAGTTATCAATTTACATGATCACAGCTTAATAGTGAGTTAAGCGGCAGGGCA
>JAUXBV010000526.1 GCA_030619215.1 Fibrobacterota bacterium
ATAACTATAGAGGAGAACGATACATGGATACAGCCGAAATTAAGGGAATCATTCGCGACATTATTACAGAAATCGCAGAAGATATGGATGTTGACGCCGAAAAAATAACTGATAGTGCACATTTTGTTGAAGATATGGAACTCGATTCTATGGCGCTGCTTGAAGTTCTTGCCAGCATGGAAAAGAAATTTAGTGTCTCAATTCCTGAATCAGAATTCCCTAATTTAATTTCTGTCGATTCCTGTACGGAAACGGTTGAGAAATATCTCGCAGAAAAAGGATAATATGGTATTTCTATAACAGAGAGTTATAAAAAAGCGTCCTTTTAACAGGGCGCTTTTTTTAATTCCTTTTTCCTCAGGCATAATTATATACTATCACTACCTGTTTTTATTTATAATTTTATATAGGTATGTACCGGTTAATGATCTACCTCAGAGACAGACTACTTTCATTGGTAGCCGTTCACGGCTTGAAATTGGAAATTAGAAATTGGAGAAAAACATGAAACTTGTATATGAATTGGATGTTTATAAGTAACCGTTCAGGGTTCAAGGTTCAGGGTTGAAACCCAAAATCTAAAATTCAAAATTTAAAGTTTCAAGTTTCAAGTTTCAAATTTCAGCGTTCTGTGAACGCTTATTTTAAGGAAGGAATGCATACTATGGGCTATACCAGGGAACGGGCGTTGCACACTATACCAATCAGAATAGTTACCCAAACGCTTTGTATTCTCCTTCTTCTCTTTTATATATCTTCGGCTGCCGTGAATAATTCCGACGGATGGCAAAAGCTCGTTGACAATAAGCCGTTCGAAGCGCAGAAAATTTTCAGGGAAAACACTACCCATTCCGACAATAAAACCGCTGGTGAAGCATTTCGGGGACTGGCATTCACCTTCAAATTTCTCGGTGAATACGACACCACCATGGCCCTGCTCTTCAAGAGTTTTTTAGCGGATAAAGACACGCTGCTCTTTAATGCGGCATGGATAAACATCCTCTCATTCGGGCGTGACTGGATCGGCCATACGCTCAAAGACGGCTACAAGGTCATAAAAATGATAACCAGAAAGCCGAGCTTATATACCGGTGACCACCTGTCCCAGTTCATCGATCGATATGTTAATGACGGGAAGATATCCAAGGCCCGGAAACTGGTAAACAGGATGGGTATCGTCCGCACCTTCCGTATGATCGGCCCGTTTGATAACATCTCCGGCTCAGGGTATAAAAAAGTGTTCCCGCCGGAAAAAGAGATTGATTTTTCGAAGAAATATCCGGGAAAAGACGGTGGTGAAGCCCCATGGTTTCCATTCCACAACCACAAAACAAACGGCTGGGTATTTACCGAATATAACTTCAACTCGTCCAACGCAATCCTTTACTACTATAGCAATGTATACTCTAAAAAGGAACAGGCTGCCAATATAGGATTCGGCGCATCAGGCTCATTTAAAGTTTTCCTTAATGACAACATCGTGCTGGCCGACTCTGTGTTCCGCAATACCGGCACTGACATGTTCATGCAGAAAGTCCGTCTGTTCAAGGGAGACAACAAACTGCTCATTAAGATTGGGCATGAGTCAAGAAATTCCAATTTTCTCCTCCGGTTCATGGATAACCGGGGCAAGGCACTACCCTCAGTCACCTATAAGGATACCCCGGGCACCTTTAAAACCGACACGACACTGTATAAAAACCTTTCCAACTCTCCCCTTACAGAACGTATCGAACAGGTACTGCTAAAACGGTTGGAGGAAGACCCGGAAAATCTTGAATCGGCAATCCTGCTCATGGATTTCTATAATGCCTCCGAGCTTACTGAAAAGGGTCAAAAACTTGCCCGCAGCTATCTGAAACGGTATCCAAACAGCTCGCTCCTGCACAGTATGTTCAGTGAATCATTAATGCGGAGCCGAAAGATTACCGAGACACAGACTGAATTAAACACCGCATTCAAACTCTGCAAGTACAACTACTCCGGATGGTCCAACGAACTGGAAGTCCTTGCGAATTCAGCCGGGACAAGGGAAGTAATGGATTTTATTTCAAAGTCATATGCACCGTTCCGGAACACTCCGCAGGCGCTTTTGTATACCTTTGGTCATTATGCAAAAACCACTAATGAAACGGAAGCAATGGCCGTTATCGAAAAACTTGGGCACCGGTATTTCCACCTTGACGTTGTAATAAATATTCTTGTATCCATTTACGTCGGGCAGGGCAACATCAAGAAAGCAGAGACGCTGCTCAAACGGTTTTTGAAATGGGAACGGACCTCTTCCGATGTCTATTCACTTCTTGCGGGCACCTATTTGAAAATGGGGCAGCGATTCAAAGCGGTGAAAACATACCTGGAGAGTCTCACGTATTCGCCCAATGCTCCGGGTTTTTACTACTACCTTGCGAACCTTGCCCTGCAATATAAAGAATACGCCTCCGCACTGGAGTACATCAAAAAAGCATGCGCCATCAGCCCCACCTCTTCAACGATGATATCGCTCAAAGGCACTATTCTTAATGCGCAGGGTAATAAGGATGCGGCGATCGGCTCTTTTAAGGAATCAATCCGGTATACTTACAACAACTTTGATGCCTGGGACCAGCTGCTGCCGCTCGAGGGCAAACCGGAACTGACAACCTTAACCAAACTGCCGGTGGCCACAGCCCTGCGACCTGAAGCTGCCTCGTGGGAAGATCTTGACAATGAAGACGGCGCTATTCTTGCCTATACCAGGGACATTTTCCTCTATCCGAGCCGCTGTTCACGGGAGCGGCGTTTTATCATGGTTCACCTGCCGACACAGAATGCTATTGACATCTGGAAAGAATACTCCATCTCCTACAACAGCTACTATCAGATTGTAAATATCACCCGTGCCTATGCTATCAATGCAAGCGGCACCGAAACTCCCGCCGATATCAGCCGGAATATGGTTGTGTATAAAACACTGCAGCCGGGTGACTTTATTGTAATAGAATGGACAACTGAGAATTACTACCAGCAGGATATGGCCAGACAGGTGTGGGGGGAACATGATTTCAGCCTGCCCTATCCGGTCTTTAAAACAGAACTGAGGCTGGTAACACCGCGTAACGACACGATACCCTACACTGTCCGGGGAGACTCAATAGCGATACAGCATCGCACCGTAAAAGATTTCTCCGTTATCACCTTCTCCCGCAATGCTTATCGGAACCCGCCGCTTGAAACTTACTCCCTGAAAGTCGGATCGTAGCCAT
>JAUXBV010000435.1 GCA_030619215.1 Fibrobacterota bacterium
ACGGGTGGATACCGTGATCATATCAACCCAGCATGCCCCTGATGTTAAGTATGCAAAAATTAGAAAAGATGTTATAGAGAAGGTTATTAAAAAGGTAATTCCAGCCGGATTCCTTGATAGTAAGACGAAATATCACATAAATCCGACCGGGCGTTTTGTTGTTGGAGGCCCAAAAGGCGACTGCGGACTCACAGGGCGTAAAATCATTGTCGATACATACGGCGGTTACGGCGCTCATGGCGGCGGCGCATTTTCCGGGAAAGATCCTTCAAAGGTTGACAGAAGTGCCGCTTATGCTGCGCGATGGGTTGCCAAGAATATTGTTGCGGCAAAGCTCGCTACACATTGTGAATTGCAGATCTCATACGCTATCGGCATAGCTGATCCGATTTCCATTAAAGTGGATACCTATGGTACCGGTGTTATACCGGATACGAAAATCACCGAGATTATCAAAGAAATATTTAACCTCAGGCCTGCAGCGATCATTAAACAGCTTAATCTCAGACGCCCGATATTTAAGGAAACAGCTCGTAACGGTCATTTTGGAAGAAAGAATAAGAATTTTACCTGGGAAAATACTGACAAAGTAAAGGCAATAAGAAAAGCAGCAAAACTTTAAGCAAAATTTTATTTTGTTAATACGTTTGATGGGGCATGGACATTCTCTTTGCCCCGTTTTTATTCATAGAGAGATATACTGATTGTTAGACCATGGCTCTTACAATCAGTTATACCATGAATGGCACCTTGTGCTGAATTGCTTAAAAGACATTATTACTGCAATTCAGTATAAATAAAATAGAGTTTTATTTCGTAGTAGTAATTGAGTGCTGAAAAGAATATGTATTTTTACTATCAACGGATGAAAAACTTAAATAAAAGAATAGAGTGATGAAGATTAAGGTAATCCTACTATCCTTTCTTATTGTTTTTTCTGTACCGGCGTCTGTAACGGTAACAGAAAACAGCACCCGGCGTCTCTCCTTTACATTTGAGATGGAGGATTTTTCCATTTCAAAATTCAAGATAGGAAACGCCTCTTTTTCGCAGATATCCTTTAAGGATGAAAACACTAAGTTATACGGTGACGGGGAGGTCGCATTACCCTCGCTATCCTTATTTGTCGGAGTTCCCCAGTCAGGTACGGTAACTGCACGATTTGTATCTCATGAAGTAAAACGCATCGTGCTTGATCACCCTTTACTCTCTGAGAATAAAGATACTGTTGGTTTTGAATATATAACTCCCTCCTTCGATAATACATGGATGTCAAAAGTTGATTATGTTCGCTTCAGAGATATGAGAACCGGGCGTTTTTTTCTCAGGCCTTTTATTTATGATCCGTCTACCCGTGTTTTGACAATCCTTCTGAAAGGTTCCTGTACCATTACGTTTCCTCCTGCCATAACAAGAGCCGTTCCATCAGGAGTATCAAAAAGTGATTATTATGCAATGCTGAAATACATGGTTCTGAATTATGATGTAGCTAAGAACTGGATCTTTTCTAAGAGGCCGGGATTAAAAAGAGTCAGGTCCAGGTCGTATCTTCCCGCAAATGAAAAAATGCTATGGTTTCAAATTGGTGATGGAAATGATGATGTTAATGAGGCAACTACCAATGAAAACGGCATAGTTAAAATAACGGGCAGCGAAATATCAGCTTTTTTTGGCTCCTCGGTTAATATTAACAAAATTGCCCTTTTTAGCTCCTATCGGGAAGAGCTTGATTCTGTTGTTCCGTTGGTATCAAACATCCCGGACGGTGTGACTGAAATTCCAATAATGCGCTTTGATTTAAATAATAATGGAATATTTGATGCAAACGATTACATTCTTGCCTATGTTACCGGGATTTCCGACTGGTATTATGATACTGCTTTGCATGATTATGCTTTCGGCCTCAATCGTGTTGAGAGTTATCGCAGATACTGGATAAGGGTAAGCGGCAGTAACAAAGCGGTAAAGTCATTTGCATGTGAGGCAACACCTGCCAAGACCCTAACGTCATTTGTCAATAAAATCAAGTATAAGAAGTCAAGGGATATCCAGTCAACAGGAGGAGGCAGTAAACCAAAAGGGAATAAAAACTGGATATGGCAAAAACTGGATCAATATTCAAAAACTTTTTCCTTTGAGCTTGAATTTCCTGATAAAATAACCGATTCCCTCGGCTATCTTAAAATTAATCCGGGAAGCTATTCGCATGATGCCATATCTGTGTTTTGGGGGAGTGACACGCTCGATACAGTGATATCAACCTGGAAGCCGGTAACCAGCTGGAGTGATTCGGTATTAACGATTGAATTGATTGACCCGGATAAATTCTTTGAGATCGAAAGTATCGATATCAAGTACCGCCGGCCTATTGACATGAACGGAAAGACAAGCCTGCGTATTTACTCTCCGCTTGACAGTGGTATTGTGTTATATCAGTTAAGTAGTATACCGGCCCAGCGCACTTTTATATTCCGGATCTCTGCTGATGAGTCAGGTGTAAGCCTGGTTGATACGATTAAAACCGGAAGGACTTATTCATGGGTGGATACAGCGGGAATAGGTATTCAATATTTTGTCTGTATAGAGCCGGGTTTATTAACGATACCGCAAATGGAGAGGCATATCCCTCCATCTGTCGATCAATACGAGATAAGAGACCTTAGAAACGGCAGCAACAGATCGGAGTATCTTATTATTACTGATACAGTTTTTGAATCTGAGGCAAAACGGCTCGCCCACCATAAGGAGACCGCTAAGAAGTTTGATGATCCGGGGATTGTTTATGTAAGTGATATTTATAATGAATTTTCCGGAGGAAATCGCGATCCCGCGGCAATACGTAATTTCCTCTTATACGCACATAATGCAGGAAATTGGCATATTAAACCGGACTATGTGCTTTTATTAGGGAACGGTCATTATGATTATAAGGGATACCTGTTTAGTAAACATAAGGAAATTAATTATATACCGACTGCGCAATTTAAACAAATCTACTGGAAGTGTGTTGAGGATTTTTTCGTCTGTATTACTCCGGAAGAATTTGTTATACCTAACTCCGGTACTGATACGGTAGCGCCGGACCTGTTTCTGGGACGTATACCTTGCAATACTGTCACGGAAGCAAAAACGGTGGTTGACAAGATAATTGAAACGGAGGGGGCTGACGCGGATTATGGTGCATGGCGTAACCGCATTCTATTTGTTTCAGATGATGATATGCAGGGCATGGAGAATATTGATTATATACAGCATTATAGAAGCAATGAAGATATTGAAGAAATTATTAAATTACAGCGGCCGGCAACGGAAGTAAGAAAAGTTATACTCTTTGAATATGAGTGGAATAATATCTTTCAGAAGCCGGAAGCATCGGCTGCCCTTTTTAACGAGGTTGACAACGGCGTTGCTTTTGTAAATTTTTTCGGGCATGGTAACCATGTTGCATGGACAGATGAGGGTATCCTCAATAAGGATATGCTCGGCAACTTCCATAACAGCAAGCGCTACCCGGTTATCTGTGCTTTTTCCTGTTCGGTTGGATACTTTGATGAGCCGGGGCCGCACTGTATCGCCGGCTTATTTGTAAAATTAGCTAATGCCGGGGCTATTGCAACGGTTTCAAGCACCCGTACCGCTTTTGCGTCGGCAAACACTGCAATGGCAAAAACTTTCTATGAATATCTCTATGTTGAGGATGCATCAAGGTCTTTGGGACAGGCGTATCAGCTTACCAAGGCGTTCGGGAGCAATAATCGTAATTTGAAACATTATGTTCTTCTCGGTGATCCATCCATTAAATTTTTTGAGCTTACCGATTCTGTTGAAATGGAAATCGTTACTGAAAATGGCTTACCGTTACCCCGTATAGATACCCTTGAAGCCTTTCAGAAAATTATGGTTAAAGGTAATGTTGTGAGGAACAACACGACGAACACATTGTTTGGCACGTCAGAGATTCCCGC
>JAUXBV010000308.1 GCA_030619215.1 Fibrobacterota bacterium
CTGGGGAAAACCAAACCTATAAACATGCCCATGGGGCCGTACCGGGCAGATCGTATCTCCCAGCTTCTTAAAGATAGAATTGATCTAACCCGGGAGGATATGATCTCTATTCAATACGATGTTTATTCCATTCAGGCGGAAAAATTCATGGAAATTCTTCGCCCCCTTCTTCCGAATACGAAACAGGGGCAGATCCTTAGCGACTGGGATTTAAACTATACCCATGACTCCAAAGGGGCTTATCTGTTTGAACAGTTTTATTGGAAACTGATAGAAAAGGTTTTCGGTGATATCGGTGGCTTGGGTCAAGGGACCGTTTCTCATCTTATTACGGAAACAGGCATTTTTATTGATTTTTATGAAAATGTTGATCGCATTCTTCTTTCGGATGAGTCGGTGTGGTTTGAAGGGAAAAAACGGGATGCAATCTATAAAGATGTGGCAAGAGAGGCGCTTGATATACCTGTTTGTTCATGGGGCAAGAAGAATACCATCATAATGCAGCATTTGCTATTCGGAGGAAAATTTCCCCGATTATTTGGATTTGATGTGGGTCCGATTCCTGTTCGCGGGGGGCGGGCCACGCCTCATCAGGGTCAGATTTACCGTAGTGCTGATCGGACCACCAGCTTTATACCTTCATATCGTTTTATTGTTGATTTCGCTTCAGATGGGGCTCTGACTAATCTTCCCGGCGGACCGTCAGACCGGCGTTTTTCAAAATGGTATAATTCCGATATTGATAACTGGCTCAACGGGGGATTTAGAATATTAACGCCATAATTGGCGCCGGTTACAAATATTACACGTCGATAAAATCCTCTTCTATAATTCTCTCAACATTTCGCTCTGCAAGAGCGGCTATAGTAGATGCCGGATTCGCGCATGCAGTAGAGCCGGGGATTATAGAACTGTCGATGGCATAAAGGTTGTTATAATTTTTTATTCTACCAAAATAATCGCATGCGTTACCCATTACTACACCGCCTAAAGGATGGAAAACAGTACTATCACTATAACCTTTTGACCCGAACGGAAGTGGGTTTATCTGACCACCATTTGCCGCATTCAATTTATCCATTGTATGTAATAGTGCTTCATTTACTGTTTGCTGCTGGTTGTCATTTTTTGGCCAGGATAATCCCACACAGTCAGAGGAGGGATTATAATTAAACTGTCCTTTGGTGGGATTTATTCCTAAGCCGAAGTATAACAAGGAGTTAGTATCGATGCCAAAGGAATCAGTACCCAGGGGAAATTGAGGATGCTCGATAAACAAAGGAGTGATTGGATTATCATAGTCTTCCACGGCTGTTGCAGGCGGTCCACCTTGCCACGTTCCGGTACTCGTACCAAGAATTGTTCTTAAAGCCTCTGTATTTCCATTGTTGCTCCATCCTTTACCGATATGGTCGTTCAGATCGGGTAAAAATCCTTTTGCTTTTGCTTTTACCAATAAATTGCTGGTACCAATGGAACCGGCCGCAAGAAAGAGATATTTACACGAATAGACGACCTTATTAATCACGCAGCCCTGGGTATTAATTTCCTCAATCTTTACTAAGTAGTTGTCATTTTCATCGATACCGATATCTTTTACCTGATGCAGCGTTTTAACTTCCAGAAACCCGGATTGTTCGGCCTGAGCCAAATAATTCATATCTAGAGTGTTTTTTGCACCACTATTGACCCCATAGATCGCTTCTCCATGAATAACTGAAGGTTTTATTGTGCCGTTGATTTCATCTCTAACAATATCCCAGTTTGAGGCTGAATAAATTCTTGCTGTGTTTAATCCTGCATTATTATTGTGTCTTTCCATAACTCTAAAGTGAGTAAAATATTTTGTTTGAAATATATCATCAGGAACAGTCCCAATGTCGAGCATATCTCCAACACGCTGATAATAAACCTCTAACTCATCGTAATCGATTTCCGGAGGGAAAACCTGTTCGAAAAGATGTTTTGGCGGTTTTACATGAAGGCCACCATATACAATAGAGCCACCGCCATAACACGCACCCGTTAATACCCTTAACCCGGAGTAAAAATAGCCCTCAAGGACTCCCACATATTTGTTGCCGATCGGCAGGGGCGGTCCGATGTCAACAACCGTGGTATTGCTTAACCAGGTGGAACGTGCATCCGGATAAATATAGGGAGAGAACGTATCTCCGTCAGGCGTTATCTCCCATCTTTTGCCCTTTTCAATAATCGTCGCTTCAATACCCTCCTGGGCAAGTCTTAATGCCGTTACAGCACCGCCGAATCCACTTCCAATGATAATAACATTTCTATGTTCAGAAGGAGAAGGTATAGTATTCCAGTTTTGGTTTGGCCAAGGCAAACAAGAGGGAAATAGAGCACTGGTCCCGGCAGCACCGGCCAGTTTTAAAAAATCACGTCTTGAAAAATCAGGTTGGCGGCGTTTTTTTTTGTTGCTATTATAATTGTTTTTCATTCTTTCCGCCTCATTTTTTTGTTTTTGTTGTTATTTCGAATTTTCTGTCTAATTGTGATTTATTATCACTTCATATCATACTTTTTGCCAAATTGACATAGTTTTTTGCAGTATGTCGTCCTATTCCCACTGGGTGCCTACCTGTACGGGGGTTAGTGAAGGGATAAGTTTAGGTGCTATGAGGTTGGATGAAAGGACCCTTTGAAAAACTGAAATAAGGGCCGCGTAAAGAGCAAATTATACAGGCAGATTAATCTCAAACACACTTCCTTTTCCTACCGTACTATCAACAGTTATATGCCCGCCATGGGCCCTGATAATGTGTTTGACGATCGCGAGACCGAGTCCGGTGCCGCCTGCGTCTCTGCTTCTGGCCTTATCGACCCGGTAAAATCTTTCAAAAAGACGGTCGATATGCTTTTTTGCAATACCATGCCCCCGGTCTTTAAAATTGATTTTGATTTTGTTTTCTACCCTTTCCAAATTGATCGTTATAGTACTATCTGAATTACTGTATTTGATAGCATTATCAAGAAGATTTATAAATGCCTGCTCGAGAAGATATACGTCTATCCTGGCTGATATCTCTTCACTATATTCCGGCTCAATTTTTATTTGCTTCGCATTGGCCTTTTCTCGGCATAGTGACACCGCATTCTCAATGACATCCTTTAGTCGGGTCTCTATGAAGTTAATCTCACTTCTTTCATCCATCTGTTCAATTTTAGAAAGTTCAAGAAGATCATCGATTATTAAATTCAGCCTGTTAACATGTTTTTCAATTATTGATAGAAAACGTTTTGTGTCATCAATATTTTCAACCGCGCCATTAAGAAGTGTTTCAACAAATCCTTTTATTGCGGTCAGGGGGGTTTTCAGTTCGTGAGAAACATTGCCCACAAAATCACGTCTCATACTTTCAAGCTGTCTGATCGTTGTAACGTCATTAAAAACAACTAATGTACCTATGGGTTTTTTATTGGAACCATAAAGAAGAGTGCTTCTTATGTTTATTATATATTCTTTGTTTTTAAATATTTTTATATCACTCTCTTTGGTTTTTCTGTTAACAATTGCATCCTTAAGAAAACTGTGAAGTTCGGTATTTCTTACTGCTTCCAGTATGCTTACGCCTTTTAAATTCGGCGAGCAGTTAAAAATATCAGCAGCAGCCTGATTTATATTAAGTATGTTTTCATTTGTATCAAGTGCTATAACACCCTCGATCATGCTGGAAAGGACAGCTTCGTATTCATTTCGCTGGGTATTGATGCTGCCGATTTTTATCTCAAGTTCGGAAGCCATTTTATTCATTGCTTTTGCAAGGGTGTCAAGTTCAGATGTTCCGGGCTGTGGCAATCTGTGGCCAAGTTCTCCTTTGGCAAATTTTTCTGAACTGAGCCTCATCTCTTCAATGGGGCGGGTTATTCTCCGCGAAATAAAATAACTTACAATTGTGGCAAGAACAGCAATAAACAGCCCGCCTAAGGCAATTCCGACCTGTATTCGCCGTATCTCTTTGTCAACAGCGGTTATCGGCAGTGAGGCTCTTATTACGGCTGAAATCCCTTCGGCAGAGAGCACAGGTATGGCAACATACATCATCTTTTTTCCTAAAGTGCTGCTGTACCTTATTGACCGGCCTGTCTTTTTTGAAAAGGCACTGACAATTTCAGGCCTGTCCAGGTGGTTATCCATTACTGAAGGATTTTTTTCAGAATCACCGGCAACTTTGCCATGAGACAGGACAACAGTTATTCGTGTTTGGGCGTTTCCTCCTGTTTTGTTACATTCAGCATCAATTGCAGCCATATTTAATGGATCAAGATTATCCGCTATCTGTTTTTCAAGTAGCAGGCACTGTGTTTTAAGGCTTGATTCTGTTCTTTCAAGGAAAATATCCCGGATGGTACCGGACATAAACCAGCTTGCAGCTATAAGGGAAACAATCGTGATAATCAGGTATGAAGGGAAAATATGCCATATTAATCTGTAATTATTTTTCATATTTTTCTCTGAACTTGTACCCGACTCCTCTGACAGTTTCAATATATTTCCCAAAATCTCCAAGTTTCTTTCGTAACCCCACAACCTGAACATCAACACTCCTGTCAGTAACAGGATATCCTTCTCCACGTACAGCATCAACTATCTGTGAACGGGTTGAAACCCATCCGGGCCGTTTTGCGAGGTGATAAAGAAGCTGAAATTCTGTAAATGTCAAATCAAAGCTCTGTCCATCTGCTGTAACCTCCCGTCTTCCGGTATGTATCATAAGTCCATATATATGAATGACATCTTCTTCCTTATCCTGATGTCTTGCCTGCCTTCTCAGTACGGCTTTGACCCTTGCGGTAAGAATTCTTGGGGAAAATGGTTTTGTGATATAATCATCGGCTCCGAGTTCAAGGCCTGTTACAATATCAACCTCTTCACCTCTTGCTGTAAGCATTATTATTGGAATGTTTTTTGTATCAGATTTATTTTTAAGTTTTTTTGCGACTTCAAGGCCACCGATACCAGGCAGCATAAGATCAAGGACAATAAGGTCAGGTATCAGCTCCACAGCTTTTTCTATAGCTTTTTCTCCGCTGTCAGCGCTGACAATATCATAGCCTTCCATGGATAGGTTATATCTCAAAAGTTCACGAATATCTTCTTCATCGTCAACAATAAGTATTTTTTCATTAGCCATAATATCTTTTTACCTTATTCCTATACCGTGC
>JAUXBV010000127.1 GCA_030619215.1 Fibrobacterota bacterium
ACTTTTAAAAAGGACATAAAGGTATACAAGATTGAAATAATTGAAATATTATTTAAGAAAGTTGAGAGAATATGAATAAGAAAATCGACCATATCGGAATAGCAGTTAAGGACCTGCAAAAGGGTATAGAAAATTACGAAAAGATACTTGGATTAAAATGTAGTGGTACAGAGGAAGTATCAGAACAAAAGGTAAGAATAGCAATGATCCCGATTCAGGATACCAAAATCGAACTCCTTGAGCCTATGCAGGATGACAGCCCTGTTGCTAAGTTTATTGAGAATAAGGGAGAAGGTTTTCACCATATTGCTATACAGGTGGAAAACATTGAAGAAGAGCTTGAAAGGCTGAAGGATGCAGGCATTAGATTAATCGACGAAAAATATAGAATCGGCGCTCATGGAGCAAAGATAGCGTTTATACATCCCAAGAGTATGGGGGGATTATTAGTAGAGCTTGTGCAGAGGGATTAATTGCGACCTTTATAGATATAAATTATTTGGAGGCTAAATTGTCAATAGAAAAAAAGATCGAAGAGCTGAGAAAGAAAAAGGAAGAGGCCAAACTGGGCGGTGGCGAAAAAAGGATTCAAAAACAGCATGAGAAAGGAAAATTAACAGCACGGGAAAGAATTGACAAGCTGCTTGACAAAGGCACCTTTGTTGAGCTGGATATGTTCGCGCTCCACCACTGCACGGACTTCGGCATGGAAAAAAAGAGATTTCTTGGAGACGGCGTGGTTACCGGCTACGGCAGGGTTAACGGCCGATTGGTCTATGTGTTCTCGCAGGATTTTACCGTGTTTGGCGGCTCGCTCGGATGGAAATTCGCGGAAAAGATATGCAAGGTCATGGACCTGGCAATGCAGAACGGTGCGCCGGTAATAGGTTTAAACGACTCCGGTGGAGCCAGAATACAGGAAGGTGTCGTATCTCTGGGAGGCTATGCAGAAATCTTTTTTAGGAATGTTATGTCCTCCGGTGTTGTTCCCCAGATATCCGCCATAATGGGACCCTGTGCAGGCGGGGCTGTCTATTCACCGGCAATGACCGATTTTATCATTATGACCAAGGACTCGAGCCATATGTTTATCACCGGGCCTGAGGTTATAAAAACGGTTACCGGTGAAAGAGTTACCTTTGATGAGCTTGGCGGCGCCATGACTCACAATACAAAGAGCGGCGTGGCTCACTTTGCAGCTGAAAATGAGGAACAGTGTATTGAATTTGTTAAGAAGCTTCTCTCATACCTTCCGTCCAGCAATCGTGAAAAACCTCCGAGAGTACAAACCGGCGACGACCCGAAACGAATGGATGAAGTGTTAAACAGTATCGTACCCGACTCGTCAAAAAGACCTTACGACATGAAAAAGATAATCACAAGCATCGTTGACAACGGCGAGTTTCTCGAAGTCCATATGCACTGGGCCAAGAATATAATCGTCGGGTTTGCCAGGCTTGACGGCTATACTGTGGGAGTTGTTGCAAATCAGCCGAAGTTTTTGGCCGGTACACTGGATATTAACTCCTCTACCAAAGCTGCCCGGTTCGTCCGGTTCTGCGATGCTTTTAATATCCCGCTCCTGACATTTGTTGATGTACCGGGATTTCTCCCCGGAACAGCCCAGGAGTATGGCGGAATCATACGAAACGGGGCAAAACTGCTTTACGCCTTTTGTGAGGCGAATGTTCCGAAAATAACGGTGATCACCAGAAAGGCATACGGAGGCGCCTACGACGTCATGTGCTCAAAACACATACGGGCTGATATAAATTACGCATGGCCCTCAACAGAGCTTGCCGTTATGGGACCGGAGGGAGCGGTAAACATTGTTTTTCGAAAGGAGATCGAAGCTGCGGAGGATCCTGAAAAAAAAGCACATGAGCTGGTTACCGAATATAAGGAAAAGTTCGCAAATCCCTATATCGCAGCCGAACGTGGGTATGTTGACGATATAATAGAGCCGAAAGAGACCAGGCCCCGTATTATCGACGCTCTTCACACACTCTTGAACAAAATTGAAGATAGGCCGGTCAAAAAGCATGGGAATATACCGTTATAACATACCTGGAGTAATGGAGTGTTGGAGTCCTAAAGGATTAAAATGTTGGAGTAATGGAAAAATTCCATCATTTCAATATCCCTTTAGTTTTACCATTGAAAAATCAAAAGAAGACGCTAAGTATAAGTAGATTACTTTGGCCTTCTTTATGCACTCTCATTGGGGGCTTGATTCCCACCTGTTTACTTTTTATTATTAATAGCAAAATGAGGGTATCACTATCAAAATAAAATTAACATGCGATAAAATAAACAGCGAATTTGCCAAAAGGGTGGAAGAGCTCAGCGGGCAGAATCTCAATGCCTGTAATCAGTGCCTGAAGTGCACTGCCGGGTGCTCATTTGTGGACAATATGGACCTGCTCCCAAACCAGGTAATCAGGTGCATTCAACTGGGCCAGGAAGATGAAGTAATGAAATCAAAAACACCGTGGCTGTGTGCGTCCTGCTTTACCTGCGTGACAAGGTGCCCAAAGGGAGTTGACCTTTCCAGGATAATGGAGGCCATACGGACGTTGCTGCTTCGCCAGGGTAAAGAGCATATTAACCTTTCAGGCTCGGAATTTAAACTACCTGCGGATGCACCTCAACAGCTTTTTGTAAGCGGCTCAAGAAAACTCAGCGGATAAAAACAATACAGGAGAATAATGGGAACCGGTTAACATGGCAGAAAATAACTCAGATAAAAATATTGTGTACTACCCGGGATGCACGCTGCACACCTGGGCTAAAAGCCTTTCAGATACTTTTATTGAAAGCTTTAAAAAACTTGATATCAACCTCCATGAGCTGTCTGACTGGAGCTGCTGCCAGGCTGTTTTCCCCCTTGCCAGGGATAATATCATGGGCCTTGTCCCTGCTGCAAGGATACTGATTCAGGCCAGGGAGCACGGCGATATTTTAACCACCCTCTGTTCCTTCTGCTTTAACGTTCTTCGAAGAACAAATAATGCAATCCAAACCGACGGGGAGATCAGGGCAAAACTCAATGCTTACTTAGAAGAGGACTATACCGGTGATGTGCACGTTCTGCATCCCCTGGAGATACTGAAAGTCATGGTAGGTTTCGATAAGCTGAAATCTAAGGTTACAAAACCCTGTGGGAATATTAAGATAGGCCCTTATTACGGATGCCAGCTAATAAGGCCCCCAAAGGAGATGAAGTTCGACGATCCTGAAGACCCGAAGCTTCTGGATATGTTTCTGGAAAGTATAGGATGTGAGGTCGTCAATTTTCCATTCAAGGTTGAGTGTTGCGGATCCTACCAGATAGTTCAGGGTGAAGATATGGTTGCAGACAGGGCTTATGCCATACTGTCAAACGCAAGGAAAAACGGCGCTGAGGCTATAGCGCTTTCCTGCCCTTTATGTTTCTATAATCTTGACACCAGGCAAAATCTGATTACACAAAAATACACGGATTTCTCACCGATGCCGGTATTCTATTTCACTGAGCTTATGGGAATGGCACTTGGAATCGATGAGGGATTATGCGGCTTTGACAAACACAAGGTAGACCCCGGCATACTTTTGGAGTCTCTTCAAAAATCATCGGACACACAGGAGCATGTTACGGTAAAAAACGATCAGAATAAATTAGGGGTTAATTAATGAAAAAGAGCCGGGTTGGCGTGTTCGTTTGTCATTGTGGACACAATATTGCGCGGGCAATAGATATAAAGAGTGTCATGGAAAAGATCAGGAAATATCCCGGTGTTGCTCACGTTGAGGACTACATTTACCTGTGCGCCGACCCGGGCCAGAAAATCGTAGCCGATAAAATAAAAGATAAGAACCTGGATGCCATCGTTATTGCAAATTGCTCCCCCAACCTTCATGAAAAGACGTTCAGAGACCTTGTCGAATCAGTCAACATGAACCGGTTCAAATGCGAGATTGCAAACATCCGTGAGCAGTGCTCCTGGCCCCATGACCAGGAGCGTGAGAAGGCTACTCTGAAATCAGTTAAGATCATAGAATCTGTAATAGAAAAGGTAAAACAGAATCAGGAGCTGGAGCCGATACGGGTACCGCTTACAAAGAAGGCGCTGGTTATCGGAGGGGGAATCGCAGGGATCCAGGCTGCGCTGGATATAGCCAACGGCGGCTTTAAGGTTATCCTTCTGGAAAGAAGAGCGACTATCGGCGGGAAGATGGCGCAGCTCTCAGAAACATTTCCTACACTGGACTGCCCCCAGTGCATTATGACGCCAAAAATGGTAGCGGTTGCGAAACATGAAAACATCACTCTTATGACATACAGCGCGCTGGAATCCCTGGAAGGCTATGTGGGAAACTTTACTGTTAAGATAAGGGAAAAAGCCAAATACGTAGACTGGGATAAATGCGTGGGCTGCGGTGATTGTACCGAGAAATGTCCTGCAAAGGTGGACAGCGAGTTTGACGCGAAGTTGTCAAAAAGAAAGGCGATTTACAGGGACTTCCCACAGGCCGTACCCAACAAATTCGTCATTGACGCCGAGCACTGTATTAAGCTTACGAAAGGGAAATGCGGCGTCTGTGAAAAAATCTGTCCGGCCAAGGCAATTAAATACGATGACAAGGATGAGATTATTGAAGAAAAGATAGGCGCCGTTATTGTTGCAACCGGCTTTGACCTTTTTGGGCTTGAGAAAGTCGGCGAGTACGGGTATGGTAAATATAAGGACGTGATCGACGGTCTTCAGTTCGAAAGGATACTGGCTGCTTCCGGGCCGACCGGGGGTAAGGTTGAAAGGCCGTCAGACGGTAAAACACCCAAAGATGTTGTATTCATCCAGTGCGTCGGCTCAAGGGATCCTGAATTCGGTATGCCCTACTGCTCCAGTATATGCTGCATGTATACTGCAAAACAGGCAATGCTCTTCAAGCATGCTGTACCTGAAGGACAACCCTACATTTTCTGTATGGATATCCGCTCTACCGGAAAAGGATACGAAGAGTTCGTGCAAAGAGCCGTAGAAGAAGACGGCGTTGTTTACCTGAGAGGAAGGGTCTCAAAAATATACCAGGATGATGATAAAATAATGGTATGGGGGGCTGATATGGCCTCGGGTAAAAAGGTGGAAATTCCCGCCGACCTGGTCGTGCTGTCAACTGCCATAGTGCCTGCCGAGGGAATAAAAGACCTTGCCTCCAAACTGCGCATCACTACTGACGAATATGGATTTCTCAAAGAGGCTCACTTAAAGCTTCAGCCTGTTGAGACTCTGACATCCGGCATATTCATTGCCGGTACTGCCCAGTCTCCCAAGGATATTACCGATACGGTTGCCCAGGCAAGCGCTGCTGCAAGCAAGATCATGGCGCTTTTTTCGTCAAAGGAGTATATTCGCAGCCCTACCATTGCCAGGGTGGATGAGGATGTCTGTAAAGGCTGCGGGATATGTGTTAATGCATGTACCTATAGCGCAATAGAACTGGACACTATAAAGAAAATTTCAAAAGTAAACGAAGCCCTCTGCGAAGGCTGCGGTGCATGCGCTGCCGTATGCCCGTCAGGAGCAATGCAGCAGAAAAATTATACAAAGAAACAACTACTTGATATGATAAGCGTTGCAACGGAGGATTATGACAAAGGATAAAGTTATAACGGAGGATAAGAATGAAAGCGAACAATGAAAGCAATCAGGAGACGGCAACCATATACATCATGGGTAAGAAACACCTGGTTCCCAAAGCACTTACCATATTAAATGCCCTGGAATATGCCGGCTACCGGTTGATACGGGGTTGCGGATGCAGGGGCGGCTTCTGCGGTGCGTGCGGCACGGTTTACCGAATGCAGGGCGACTACAAACTGAGAAACGCGCTGGCCTGCCAGACCAAGGTTGAAGACGGTATGTATCTCACCCAGATTCCATTCTACCCGGCCAATAAAGCAATCTACAATATGGACGAACTTGAACCGACAGCACAGCAGATAATAGATCTCTATCCTGAAATATTCCGCTGCGTCGGCTGTAACAGCTGCACAAAAATCTGCCCGCAAGACATTCAGGTTATGGACTATGTCAATGCTGCCCTCCGCGGTGATATTGCCAGGGCAGCGGATATCTCATTTGATTGTATCATGTGCGGGCTGTGCGCCTCACGCTGCCCTGGGGAGCTTGTCCAATACTATATTGGACTGCTTTGCAGGAGACTGTATGCAAAATATATTGCCAAACCTGCAAAACACCTTGCCGGGAGGGTTAATGAAATAAAGGATGGAAAATTCGATAACGATATAGATGAACTTACGAAAATGGATACAGTGAAATTAAAGGAACTCTATGCTCAAAGAGATATTGAGAAATAGGAAGAGAGGACTGAAAAATGGCTTATGAAGATTACATGCTTGAATCCATAAAAAAAGTTGAGGCCAGCAGGCCAAAGAGGATTAAAGAAGTATACCGGCGCCTGAACGCTGAAGAAATAACCGGGGTTCTGAACAAGTATCATCCTGATTATAAAAAAGAGTGTAAGAGAGAATTTAAATTTGGGCCCAGTAAAGGTGAAAAAGCGCCAAACGAATTTTTGGATGAAATAGAAGCCAACCCGTTAATTAACCCGGAAAAATTTGACCTTGAAAAAGTTGACTACGATACCGACGTCCTTATAATCGGCGGCGGCGGCGCTGCCTCTTCCGCTGCCATTTTCGCAAAAGACAACGGCGCCGACGTATTAATGGCAACCAAGCTCAGGATAGGCGATGCCAACACCATGATGGCACAGGGCGGCATCCAGGCTGCGGATAAACCGAACGACTCTCCCATGACCCACTACCTTGATGTTATGGGAGGAGGGCACTATGCGAACTCGCCGGAACTTGTCAAGGCGCTTGTTAAAGACGCCCCGTTTATCATCAAATGGCATGAGGATATGGGTGTCATGTATGATAAGGACCCTGACGGAACCATGCGAACAAGGCACGGGGGCGGCACCAGCAGAAAACGCATGCATTCGGCAAGGGATTATACCGGCGCCGAAATCATGAGAACCCTCAGAGATGAAGTACAAAACAGGGAGATTAGCGTATTGGAGTTCACCCCAGCGGTAGAATTGCTAATGGACGATAAGGGACAGTGCTCAGGTGCAATCCTCTTTAACATGGAAACAAAGGAATACTTTATCGTGAGGGCCAGGACCACCATTTTGGCAACCGGCGGTTTCGGCAGGCTTCACATACAAAAATTCCCCACATCCAACCATTACGGCGCCACAGCAGACGGGCTGGTACTGGCTTACCGGCTTGGCGCTAAAATAGCACTCCTTGATTCGGTACAATATCACCCTACCGGAGCAGCATATCCCAGCCAGATATTAGGCCTTTTAATAACCGAGAAAGTCCGCGGTCTGGGCGCACAACTTCTTAATAAAGAGGGAGTACAGTTTACCTATCCCCTGGAAACCAGAGACGTGGAATCCTCCGTGATAATCCGGGAATGCTACGAGAGAAATAATGGTATAGAAACCCCTACCGGGATGAGAGGCGTATGGCTGGATTCACCATTGATCGATATTATTCACGGTGAAGGCACCGCAGCAAAAGAGCTGCCGGCCATGGTGCGCCAGTTCAAGAGAACGGATATTGACATTGTAAAACTGCCGATACTCATATTCCCTACCCTTCACTATCAAAACGGCGGTATAGAGATAAAAGAAAATGCAGAAACCGCTGTTCCAAACCTCTATGCTGCAGGCGAGGTTGCAGGCGGAATCCACGGCAAGAACAGGCTCATGGGCAACTCCCTCATGGACGTAAACGTTTTTGGCAGAAGGGCCGGTATTGCAGCTGCGGAAGCATCTAAAAAAACAACACCCGGTAAACTGACATTGAAACACGTCACTGAATACAAAAAAATGCTTGAGGAAGCTGAAATAAAAACAGACCGGGTTGCTCCTATGCTGCTGCCGGATTACAGGCGGGAAGCGGTTAAGGATAAGATGTTGGAGCTATTATCCTAAGTATAGGATAATATTGAGTAG
>JAUXBV010000207.1 GCA_030619215.1 Fibrobacterota bacterium
CCTGTCTCATTTTAATTATAACTGAAAAAATTCTTTATGCATATATACTGTGTTTAACCTTTTTAACACATGTCCTGGCTGACCCCGAAGCCTCAAGCTCCTGTCTTAAATTTACTTATCCGGTTCAATGGACAGAAATAAAGAGCAATACCTGTACACTTTCAGTCAGGGAAAGCTCTTCGATAAAATCGATCGATTTTAAGGCAAAGTATATACCCGAAAATTCCTCAATTCCCCAAATTGTTACCATAGGCACTATTACACGCCCGCCGTTTAAGTTAATATGGGATATTTCTGAAATCCCCAACCAGCTTACTTACGGGATTACCTGTTTTGCCGAGGCAAAGTTAAGCAGAAGAAAAAAAGAGACAATAAAACAGGAGGGAGTATTTCTGATACATAACCCGGTTGATCCTCCCGGATATGAAGTATCCTATTCAGGAGGCCGTTACAATATTAACCGTAAATCAATATCGTTAACATCTTCTACAGTTCCTTTTACCGCTCAGGCAAATATTTCCTGGAATGAAAAGGCACTCCTGTTTCATATAAAGGTTGACAATTCTCATTTTCACAGCGCTCTTCCGGAAGAAAAACTTAACAAACTGGGAGCCAGAATAATTCTTGATCCGAGAAACAAAAGAACAGCCTATCTATCCAAGGATATCCTCATCTTCATGATTCCCGTTGCTGATATCCCATACCGGATTTCCACCGCTCCGGTATATCATTCGGACGGCTCGTTTGAAATAGAGGAGACGTTTGACTCGTGCAAAAGCCATAGCAGTGTGTCGCCGGATGATTTTAAAGGGTATACCGTTACATTCTCTGTTCCTAAAAAAGTCCTTGGTTCCATGATGCCGGAATCGCTGGGATGTAATATTATTACAACGGTTCTGGATGAGAATTCTGCAATCCGGGAGTTATCATGGGTTAAGGGTAACCAGTATACCACCAGCTCTCCTTTTGCATTTGGCAGGTTGACATTATTGAAAAAACCAATCCTTGCAAATGCATTTATTCAATGGGTTCTCTATTTTTTCCTCGGCTTGCTGCTCGGGATTATTGCAATACCGTTATCCAAAGCGGCTCAAAAATTGAATCCGCTGGTAAAATTTGAAAACTACGAGCAGGAGGAGCAGCTTATAAAAAATATTAACACCATAATTGATGCTGAAGTTACCAATAAGAAATTCTCTATTGAAGATATCGCCTCAAAACTTTCAATCACACCCAGGAAAGTGGATATATTAATAAGGCGCCATTTTGACAGGCCGTTTAGAAAACATCTCCTTTTCTGCCGTATTGAAATTGTTAAAGAGCGGCTCCGCTCATCCAATGCAAGTGAAATATCCATTGCAAATTCCTGCGGTTTCTCATCTATTGACGAAATGGAAAGAACGTTTCGCTCGTTCAACGGAATAACACCATACCGGTTTCGTGAGGAAAACAGGATTTCCTGATTCAGGGGACGTTACTTCTTGTCCTTACCGGCAAGATAGAGCGCCTTCTGGATTTCGTGGTCGAGGCGGTTCTTATCGTAGGGCTTGGTAATCCAGCGGAAGATATTCATCTTTTTAATACTGTCCTGAAGCGGCTGGTAACCGGAGACTACGATTATGATAAGCTCAGGTTTCAGTGCGCGGAAACGCTTAATTACTTCATGGGGGTCTTTTTCCTTCAGCTTCCAGTCCATTATCATAACTTTACAATCATCAAGATGTTTTTTCAGCCCTTTCAAGCCGTCCTCCATAGTGGAGGAGATGCATGTCTTGTATGAAAGATCGGTAAGGAAGAAATTGAGTATGTTGCACATTTTCGGATCATCGTCAAGGACAAGCACAGTTGTTGAAATGCGGTTTATGAGTATTGTCTTTGTATCCAGGTCATGCCGGTATTCTTCGGTTTCGGGCAGCTCTATACGAAACGTCGTACCCTGCGGGTTGGATTTTTCAATGTAAACCACCCCTTTGTGCTGCGTTACAATCCGGCGGACAAGAGCGAGTCCCAGCCCCGTTCCCTTACCCTTTTTCTTTGTAGTGTAAAAGGGGTCGAATATTTTTTCTATTATACTGTCCGGCACACCGACGCCGGTATCGGAACAGCGGATCACCACAGAAGGCTCTTCACCCTCGCTACCGGTTCGAAAACATTCCAGGGTAATAATGCCTCCTTCTGGCATTGCATCTTTTGCGTTGCCGAAAAGGTTCTGGAGAATACGTTTAAAGTAATCGGCGTCGCCCTGTATCCACAGGTCTTCGTCACGGATGTCACAGTTTACTTCATACGAGTCTCCAAGCTGCTCGCTGAAGGTTGGAATAACTTCCCTGAGAAACGTGGCGATATTTACCGGCCCGTAATTGAGAGGCTTCTTCCTTCCCAGGGCCAGAAGCTCCGAGATAAGGAACCTGGCGTCGGTAAGGGTTTCCGCGATAAGCGCCATACCCCGCTTGGTATCGGATTCCGACGTTTTATTCGCCACCCGGTCGGTAATATCGGTAACGGTCTGAAGTATGTTATTAAAGTCGTGCGCCATACCGCTGGCAAGCGTACCCAGTGACTCCATCTTCTGATACTGGAACAGGCGCTGTTCCATCTCTTCCCTCTGTGAAATGGCGCGCTCGCGGTCGGATACATCAACAATGCTGCCGTCTAATAATTCGCACTTCTCATTTTCCGCCTGAATAATGCAGTCAACATATTTTATATCCCTGCCGAAATTTTTTACCTTAAAGGTTCCATGTATGGGTAATTTGTCTGATTTAAGCTCTTCCAAATCTACGATATAGGTATGAATGTTCTGCCCGAGTAGTTTTTTAGAAGAGACGCCGAACTGGCCCGGCGACAGGGTGTTGACCCATAAGAACTTACCTTTTTTGTCAATTTTAAAAAGCATCAGCGGAAGCGTGCCGCCCAGGTTGGATAATCCGCCCTCAAAGGAGGCTATCTTTTCCACTGAGCTGTAATTGTTTCGCGCAGAAAGCATACTCAGGAAGGTGGCTACAAGCAATATGATGAGTCCCGGGGCATACTGAATGAGTAAATTATTTGTCTCGGTATTATCAGATGAAAATGTTATCAGATACAGTGAAAAATAGGCATATATCGAAAAAAAACCTGCAAAGAATGAAAGGGTATACCTGTTATGTAAAGCAGTAAACCCGATAATGACGAAATAGGCGGGGAATGCGGTAATGTGAATCAGTTGAGCGGAGAAGCCGGCAATGTGTAAAGTCCATATATACCCGGTTACTATAATAACATCAAAAAATGTGGTGATATATGCGATATATTTACGGATCGGCTTGTTTCGAGGCTCAAAGAGAAATATTCCGCTGTACACGCACACGAAAAGAAGTAATCCGATTTGAATGGCACAGATAGTAAAGTCTATATTATTTGCGGCAAAAAGATATAGTGAAAGAAACGCGCAGACAGAGGCGAGAGAAAAACGTACTCGTGCTACCAACTTCTCAGATTGAGATTCAGCTAATAAGAGGGGCATATCCCCCGTTGAGTTTTTATTTTCATTCGTTATCAGGGTGTTCATTACTGTCTAAATTCTTATCCCTGTTATAGTTATGCTAGCTGTTAATAATACTATATTTCCGGAAAAATTACATTAAAAATCAGAGTTTATTGAAGAAAGCGTCAGTATTTCAATTTTTTATTACCACTCCCAGTACTCTCCATTACTCGTTCCTGTAACATGGCCGTCATATCGTGTGTCAAAGAGAGTAACCATCATCTGGAAAGCGAGAAGTCTCACGACTTCATCCGCAGGATGTCCGTAGGTGTTATTTATTCCGCATGAAATAATCGCGATATCAGGATTAACATATCCATAAAACAGGGAGTGAAGGGAGCTTTTGCTTCCATGGTGGGGAACCACAACGATATCGGAGTTGAGCGCAAAGTGATATTTTTCGACCAGCTTCTCCTCAGCTACCGTATCAATATCACCGGTTATCAGAAAGGAGGTGTTGCCGTATTCTATCCTGAAGCAGAGGCTGAGCCTGTTTTTGTCGAAATTATCCGCAATCCACTGATCGGTTTCAGGGCTTTTTGGCGGCCAGATACATTCCATATACGCTCCGCGTATCAATCCCAGGGTGTCTCCCTGTTTGACAACCTTAAAAAGGATTGATGAGGACCAGTTGCTTGCGAATGCCCTTAACGAAGCGGTATCTTCATACGGGCTTGTAACAATTAGCCCGCTGAACCTTGTATCGGCAGGTAATAATTTCAGCCCGCCCTTATGGTCCATATCGCCGTGGGAAATTACAATAGCGTCAATATAGGGAGAGCCGAGGGTGCTGTACCCATCCTGCCAGTTTGTGAATTCGTCAACATCTCCCATGTCCCATATAACGGCCCTTTCATCCAGCACTCCGGCCTGCGACAAACCCTGGCCAACGTTCAATACGGCAAAGGTCAACGTGCCTGATACGCTGCCCGGCCCACCGTTCTCATTAACGCCGGCACAAGATACAATACTTAACAAACTGTACAGGGCGAGTAAACAGTTAAAACAGAAAGTGCGTTTTTGCATAAAAGGAATATTTCTCATTGTTAATTGAAATAACAGGGACAGTCAGTTGTAACTCCCCGAATGTTTTTTCAAAAAAAGCTATTCTCTGTATAATGCCGCACGCGAAATTCCGGTGAGCTTTACTATTGGTATTGAAGCTTAGAAACGGCGAAACGGTCATTATAGAAAATACTTTAAAACCGGTATATAAATTTGCCGTTAGCCGCCAGTACTCATAAGGCCTTATATCGTATGAAAACAGGGGTGAAATAGTGACATGCGGCCCTATGGTATGGGCGGTGAATATTTTAATACGGTGTTTCAGGTTGTTATACAAATCGTAAATGTTGAGACCGTAATAGATTGAATACGTAAAAGGCACAACGCCGGTAATTTTCCACGAAGTCCTCAAATCAGCGCTGTTCTCCATGGCAATATAGGAGGTGTGAAACGTCTGCTTTACATAGCCGTAAAGCGGGCCGGAATATGAGATATCAATTCCCATAATATCGTTTTTGGTGCTGTCACTGGTTTCCAGGCGATTGCAGAATGAGTACAGGAGGCTGCTCCTCGGTGCGGTAAAGTTTTCCGGTATGGTAATAAAGGAGAACGAGTAGCGGTGTTTCCTTTTCCCGTTGTTAAGAGTAAGGTATACGGGAACACTGCCTGCGTTAAACAGGCCGGTGCCGCTTTCCAATGTGATTTTTACTGAGCCCATTGAGAGCTCGACACCCCCGTGCACGGCAAGGGATGTGTCATGGTCTGAACCGTTCAGTTGTGAAACCGCCCCTGAAAACGCTCCGTATAACGACACAAGGGCTGCAGGATTAAATTCCGCTTTCAGCCCCGCTACTTTCTCCGTTTCCCGGATATGAACAAGCGAGCTTATTATGTTCTTTTTGCCAACAGGGGTTTCACTTGAAAAACCGTTCCAGGTGCGTGACTCACCATACAGCCAGTTGTCTCTCAGTGCCTCATGTGAAGTTGACGGCGAAGGGAAATATCCGTAAAACAGGCCGTTATTCAATGTAAAGCTGAAATTACCGAGGTGCACCCTGCCGACATGGGGTATTCTTAACATAACCCTTCTTCGCTGCCAGCGGGCGTAATTATCCTGGAAGTAAACCGTGCCGTCACCGCGGATATTCTTATTCGGCGTTACCGTAAACCTCACCGACTGCCGAAACATATCCGAAAAACCCGACCGGCGCGAAGAAAATGCAACATGAGCAAAAGAGGGCATCCGTTCCGCTGCAAAAGATAAAACCGGTTTGAATGGTACAAGGTATGGATAGTCCTTGAAAAAGACGGCTATATTATCATCTGTCCATGGCTCATAGAGCGAAAGCACTTCGTGTTCCGTTGGCAGGTCATCGGGGAGGCCGGGGAAAATATCCCGCAAATACCGCAGCTCGCCAAGCGTAACCGATAATGGCTGGATGTAAAAAGGCTTGAGCATTTCCCATGTTGCAGAGTCTAATGTACCTTCTTCAAGCTCCATCACAGCAGTACGCTCATCCTCCGGCAGCTCCTCCGGAAGCAATCCAAATCCGGCAGCATTGAGGGAGGTTGCAATAACAAATAAAAAGAGTGCTATTTTCAGATATTCTATTGGTGATGACCGGGACATAGGTTCAAGGTTTAGGGTTCAAGGTTCAGGGTTCAAGGGTTCATGAGTTAATGTGTAAATGGATTAATGAGTTTATGGGTTCAAGGTTAAAAGGTGCGACCGGTAAAATCAAAAAATATCAAGCACCAAAGTACTCTCTTTCGATAAAGCTTCAGACAAGGTCCTTCGAGCGATAGCGAAAAAGGAGGACATGCAAATAAATTACAAATCCCAAGCACTAAAGTACAAATAAATTACTAGTAGTGTCCGGTTATAAGTCGAATAAATTCAATTGAATACAAGCACCATTGTTCAAGTCACAAATGTCAACCTGCTGGAACACCTGAGTTATAGGCGTTTTTTCGAATAATGAGA